>JAAYWZ010000092.1 GCA_012516175.1 Bacilli bacterium | reverse complement strand
TACCTATTCCATGAGAATTATAATATCCATAATTGTTACAGGATAGAATAACAAAGGGAAATGTAATAATAAATATAATTAAAAAGGTTAAATAAGCTTTTTTATATATTCTTGGTCGATATTGTTCATTATATATATCAAGTGTAGTAACAACAAAGAATGGTTTCTTTATTGAAAGAGGAATTATTCCCATCAAAAGAGGAACTGCTAAAAATAATAATGCAATTACTCCAATTAATTGACTTCCCATAAAAATACGTTCATTATTTTGAATAAGGGTCTTGCTGATAGCTAATATAAGTAAATAACCTATCGCTACAAAAATAAAACATAGAGCAAAATTTACAAAACTGTATTGATGCGATAATGATTGAAAAATCTTACAGTACTTATCCCATTTATCTTTATATTTTTCATTTGTTTCATTAATCAAATCTTCATGCTCATATTTACTAGGATTATTCTTAATATCTTTTAGCTTAAAGATTTTTAAAGATATTATCATGAAGTAAATACTTAATAAAATAAGTAATAAGATAATATTTTTACTCATTCTATCATACCCCCTATACCGTCTTATATTATTATCTTTACTATATCCTATAACAAAGTATTTTTAGATTAATTACTTAATACTAGTCATACCGTTATAAAAAATTTATCCACTTTTTTATCTAATATTTTACTTCCCAACCATTATTAATTAATTATACTTATTACTTATTATTTATCCTATTACGTTTAAAGTTGTTATTTTTAAGTCTAAAACCTTACTCATACCATCAGATTCAAACCCGATGTGTTTATAAAATGATATCGCATTTTCATTGTTTGTTTAAACCCAAACAACTAACTTATTAATATCTTTCAATGCTTCAAGACAAGCATTCATAAGTTGTTTGTCAATTCCTTGCTTTTGATAAACTCTTAAGACATACATGGCAAATATTTCACCGGTATTAACTAAATCATCATCGCGACATATTCCATAACTAGCAAAACCAACAACTTTATTTTCAACGATTGCGACAAACGTGTTTTCAAAATACGTTTATGCTTTTTCAATTCATTTTTATAAAGACAATGTATTTAAATAATTCTGATCAATTAATCACGTATATATTTCAAGCAACGCTTGATAATGAACGTATCCCGTACCTTCTGAATCATCTTCATTCATTTACCTAATGTTAACCATACTATCCCCTTAATTTTGTAATTGTCTATTGATAAGTATAACATAGAATATATCTTCACAATAGACAGCTTATAATAATAGATTTACAAAATATTATTAAGATAATATATTTAGTATCTCTTTTTAATAATATTGGTATTGTTAATAACAGAAAATTCTTTATATTAAATATGCTTCCTAACTCCTAAAAATTATCTCTTATAACTTACTATTTCATTAACTAATCAACAAATCTACCAATTAAGAAATTATCATGTATGTATTAATCAGTTGCCATTTAGAATATATCGGACAAAGTTCATCTTTTTTTAAGTGTCATATATAATAGGTATTCGAATCCGCTTCGTTTAGCATTTTTCTGAGGAATTCTCTTTATTTCCGCAAATCCTAATCGAGTATAAAGTTTAATCGCTTTTTCGTTATTACTTGCAACTTCTAATACATATTCTTCATAGTTCGTTGTTTCTATGATGTGTTTTAATAGCCCATAGGCAACACCTTTACCTCTAGCTTCTACAGCTGTTGCCACAAACTCAATTTTACCCATATGATTCGGTATTTCTAGTGGGTACTCTTTAACTTCAAACTCTTTATGGAGTATCATATATGCAATTTGTCCTCTAATAAATCCAAGATGTTTTATGAATTCTTTTTTACTTAGTTTAACTGCTCTCCTTTGTTTTGGTGTACAAGCCGCCATACTTAATATTTTACCATCTTCAACTGCCAAATAAAAAACTTCATCTACAAAAACATGTTCAAATGTTTTCACTAGTTTTGCCTTATTTTTTGTAAAGTATTTTAACCAAACATAAAAACCATCGACAAATATTTTTGACATTTCTAATCTAATGTCATGATTCACTTCATTCATCTTAATAAATTCCATTGATACATCCTCAATTCCAATTATTTTAATAAATACGCAATCAATTGATTCGGGCTGATATTACGAATTTTTAATGGTTCTACTGAATTAAAAACTGCTATACCTTGGATTTGCATAAATAAATATTTAGCTAAGTCCAAAGGATCACCATTAATAAATTGTCCTTCTTTTTGACCATGTTCAATAAGTTTTGCTAAGGCGGTTAATACTTCTAAATCTCTATCAATTGTTTTTTGGTATATAAGTGCATTTTTACTTAAGATGTTATTTGCAATAAGCATTATCACACCAACCATAAGTTCTTCATTTAAACTTTCTAAAATATCTTTAGCAAAATCAAAAAGGATATCTTTTGCATTAGTATTGCTTTCAAATAGTCGTTTAGTGTTTAATAACTCTTCTAGTAAACCATCGACAATTGATAAGAACAATTCTTCTTTATTTTTAAAGTAGCGATACATTAATCCCACACTAATACCACATTCTTGAGCAATCATTTTGATACTTGTTCCATCAAACCCATTTTTAATGAACACTCTAGTTGCAGCATTAATAATCTTGGATTTAGATTCTTCGCGCATTTTTGCAAATTGCTCTGGTTTTATCATTTTCCACCTCTCATAAATTATAAAATGAACGTGCATTCATTATATCATCCATAATTTGGCATTGTCAATGATATAGTTGTATCATATAGATTCATTTAAAGTAAAAAAAGGTTGATACATGTGTATCAAAGCTTTTCATTCAAAATGGTGAAGATAACGGAACTCGAACGCATATTCCATTGCTTGTAATGCAAGTACTATCCCGATTGAACTATGACTTCACCAATTTATTAGTATTATAAATAAATCTAGTAAATCTAAAAAAGAAGGGTTTGCTTCACAGATTGAATCATGATTATCACTTTACTTTAAGTACTTACGCATAACTGGACCTTTATTTGTATCTAAATATAGTTTAAAACCACATTTTAGATACATATTTACATAACCACCAAAATCGGATGATAGATTTCCCTTTTCATGATATGGATATGCTTCAACCACGTTGTATCCTTCATCTTTGGCATCCTGACAAACTCTTTCTAATAAAGCTGTCGCTATTCCCTTACGTTTCATTTCTGGCGCAATCGTGAAACAGAAGACAGACTTTACTTTTTCATCATCGAGCGAAAGAAAATCAAGAACATAGCGAAAACCCACGCATTTAACGCATTTTGCTCGGTCATTCGCATTACACCAACCTACTACTTTACCATCAGAATAGGCTAAATAACCTTGAATACTACCATTTTTGATATAATCATAGGCTTTAGCTCTTCTTTTCGCTACAGTTGATAATTCCATTCCATCACAATCATCGCTAGACCAACACACACAATAACATTTGTGTTCATCAACAAAGTCATCATGTGGTGTTACATCAAAAAAATGAATGTAATCTTCTACTAAATCAGGAGTTAGTTTCTTAATTTCAATATTCATTCTCTCACCTTTCTTTTCTATACAATCAAATTATAAACAATGACGTAATAATAGCGATGATTATGATAATATTCTATATTTTAGTTCAATTCTAATTGTAGTAAATTATCACCATCATCATCTTGAAATCCCATCTCTTTAAATCCCGCTGATAAGAATAAAGAATAAGCTTTATGATTATTTGGGTTGCATGATAATACAATTGACTTAGCTTTTCCTATCGGATGTGTTTGTAAGAATTCAAGTAGTTTATTTAATGCACTTCTACCATATCCATTATTTTGATATTTTTTACCAATCATAAATCGAGCTAAATAATATACATCTTCATCATCGGGATCATCATCATCTTTAGGTTCATAAATCACAAACGCAAATCCAACCATCATATCCCTAGCATAAATCACTAAAGGTAAAGGTACGTAACTATGATGATTACAAAGAGCATATGCTTCAGCAAGACTATAGGCATTAGATGCAATAAACTCTTTTTGTTCATCATTTACTGTAAGCCTTAGACAATCTTCAAAATTATCAATTGTAATTTTCTCTAATCTAATCAGAATTACACTCAATCTCCTAACTATTACTTTTTTAATTCTTATTTAACTCATACTCTCGTCTAACTAGTTTATTTAACAAATACATTAAGTAATCAGATTTATCGAAGACCTTATCAGAATAAGGATTACCAAACTTACTCACTAAAGTTGATATCGGATATTTTCGCGCAATATTTAACGCAAAGGTATCTTTGGTTATAATTTTTCTAATAAGTTCATCTTTATCATCTGTTAGAATATTTCCAATATTCCATTCATCTTGCATATGGGTAAAATTATAAAGACATCTAACTTATTATTAATGTTTAATACGATTGAATCGCCATAATCAGGGACATAAAAAGCTTGGTCATTTTTTAAAATTTCAACTAACTCTTGTTCACTCATTAATTCATCATAATCTAAAATATAGTTTTTCAATTTAACAGGTAAACTACTTTTATTAATTCTTACCTGATATAAGTTTTCATTTTCTCGATCACAAGTTCCGGGATTAATAAAAGACCGAAAACTCATCCCTAATGCTTGTACTCTTTCATTTATATGTAAGTTTTCAATTAATTTCATAAAGTGTTCTACTTCATCTTTATTATCCTCATTTATAAAATACTGATAACGAGGTGCAATACCATTATTAAGTAATATCTCCGTCGCATTCAATAACTCTTTAAATGCTCCTTTTCTACCTACATAATAATCGGTCTTAGCTTCTAAGCCAAAAAAGATAATTGCACAATCTTAACGCCAACTTCTTTTAAGAAATTCACATAGTCTGGATCACTATTTAACCTATAAAAACTTGCAAGTTCAAAGCGCTCTGGTTTCTTACCAATCGAAATTTCATTATCCCTTTTCCATCTTTCATGATAATTATCACAATAATCGGACTCTCTTACCCATGAATAATAGGTAATAGTATCAAAAGTATCTTTAAAATAATCAATTAAATACTGATTAACATCTTCACTCATTGCAGTATTAGGTATATGTCCTAACCAACAATGTTTACACCGATTAGGACATCCATACATATCGACTACTAAGGTTAGATGTTTCATGACTCACCCATTCAAGAATCCTTTATAACAATGTAAATACGATGTTTATCACTCAGGTTATCCATTTTATTAAAATCAATAAATAAAGTTATTTATTTTAATAAAATGATTTATCAGTCAACATAGCTTACGCTATATTTACTCTAACTGGGTGTAACCCCACACCCTCTATTC
>JAAYWZ010000091.1 GCA_012516175.1 Bacilli bacterium | reverse complement strand
TGCCTGTTTCTATGGCCTCTTTAACTAGTTTTTCTTTAAATGCTGCATCGTATCTTTTCTTCTGCAATTGTCATTCCCCCCATCGATTTTAGTATATCATTGCATAGTGCAATTGTCTAAAGTAGTTAGGGGGCTAAAAGGCATAAGCCTGTCCAAGTAATGGAAAGTTTTGAGTCCATACTTGTAGCTTTATCTGGTCATCAAAGTCTGTTAAGTCTTTACTCCTTGTAAGAAGCACATAACGATCTCTCATAAGTTGTCTACGTTCTTTGGCTGTAACATTTTGACGGTTAGCTTTTCGGATTTTCTCTAAGGCTTCATTGGCTAATTTAACGACATGGAATTTGTCAATTACGATTTTGGCATGTGGTATCACTGTGTTGACAGCACTCTTATAAGGATTCCACATATCCATTGCTACAAGTTCAATTTTATCAATGTCTCGGAGCTTTGAAAGATAACTGATAACATTATCTTTATTGCGTTTTCGTAAGATGTCAATTACTGACTTGTTTTCAACATCTGTGATGACACAGCGATAGTTTTTAAGTAAATGGACTTCATCAATACCAAGCCATTTAGGAGTTCTAAAATCAGTTTGAGCTTCAAGCTCATTAACGTAGTCATTAAAGATGTTTCGTACAGTCTTTTCGTCAACGCCAATCTCTCCTGCAACACTGGTAAACGTTTTTTCAAGGCTTGTTTCTTGAATCCAATTAATTAGCCTATTAGTAACAGAACGCCCTTCATCTATATCTGGAAGACTTTCAAAGAATGTAGCCCCACAGTCATTACATTTGTAACGTTGTCTTTTAACAAAGATGCCAACTCGTTTAGCGTGCATCGGCAAATCAAAGAATAATTGTTCCTTTTTACCATTCTTATATAGATTAGCAACCGTACCACATTTTGGGCAATAGGAAGGAGGTGGCAATGTAGTCTCAACTAAGAACCTATAATCATATTCACTCTCCTTCATATCAAGAATCCTAAAACTTGGTAGATTGAGCATATTAGTTGTCATTATTTCATTTTCCTTTGTTTTATTGAGCATTTAATTAGAAAATCATATGAATTGAAGTTAAATAAGAAAGGCATTACTTAGCTATCACAGTAATGCCTTCATTAGTACAAACAGGTTATTTAGAAAACAGTCCACAATTGCTTAGTATTTCATCTGTACCAAGTAAAGTAGCTTCTCTTATTCCTACATTGTTATTTTTCATAAAAGATTGAACAGCATGATACCCCACAGCATAACCTGCACCCGATGATAAGCCAACTGGTTGATACCCCTCTTTTTTAGCGATCTCATCTCCAAACATATAACTACTAACTTCCCCAAACCCTTTTACATTGAGAGCTTCACCGATTACATAAATAGAATATTCAAGATCTTCTTTGTCAATTGAAGTAACCCACGGACCAAGATATTCTTCGCCGTAAAGGTACGTTGCAAAAGAATCAGCAAGACCCTCAATAATTATATAGTCTCCTACAGACACATCCCCATGATCCCAATCAAAATATGAGAAACGTAAATTGTGATGAAATTCATGTGCAATGAGAGCTGGAAACCTTGGAATGTTGTAGTTATTTGGATGAATTATTGTCATAACATAACCAGGAATACCACCAAAACCAGTATAGCCGTTTTGATTTTTTAATTTTTTGGGGTCAGCAATATACATACCAAATTTAAGTTCTTCTGCATCAATTCTTAAACCATTTTTAGATGAAAACTATTTAGCCCCCTATTAGGTTTGGAGAAAGAATGTGCAACATGTTATAATTATAATAGAAACAGGGGGTTGTAGTAAATGGCTAAAAAACAATACAGTGCAGAATTCATTGAACAAATAATAAAGGAGACACAGGAGAC
>JAAYWZ010000090.1 GCA_012516175.1 Bacilli bacterium | reverse complement strand
GTTTTACATCCATCAAAGATAAATCAAAATTAAAAGCGTATATAAAGGATGAAGATTTCAAAATAAGAGTTAAAAATGGTTCAATTAAATTTGGTTATAGGGATATAATTCATTGTATAATTGAAAGGAACCATTATAGTATCTTAAATAATATAGACCTATCAAAAGCACAGTATAGTATTATTAAAGTACTAAACATCATCCATAATAGTGAGCAATTATCTTTTGATATATGATTATAAAGTATATAATATTATGAGGAGATATAAAAATGGGGGGAAATCTCGAAACAGTTTAACCAGCTTTATATGATTTATAATCAATACTTAAAAACTGATATTAGTAAAGCAAATGAATTTATAAATCAGATATGTAATATTAAAAGTGACAATGATTTAGTGAAGTTTTATCAAACATATTTACTTTTCATTATTAATCTTGATTTAGACAAATATCAAGAGGTTAAAGAGAATTGCCAAGAATGTTTATTAATTGCTGATAGTTTTAGTAGTGAAATTAAATCAATCTTTGCTAAAGAGTTATTATTTGTAAAGTATTATAACGTTATATTGAACTATTACGATATGAGTAATATAGATTTAGATGAATTAAATGTAGAATTACAGATTTTGAGACAAGAACTAAAAAGTCATGAACACGAAAAAACATTTTTGAATGAGATTCTTATGCGAATAAATCTATTTATTTTCGCTATGTTAAGTGAAATCAATCATGATATTTTAAAAGAAATTGGTATTAGTAAACTTAACTTTAATAGATTTCGCTATGTTTGTGATAATATTACTACCAGGATTTTTAAGCATAATGAGAATAGACGTGATATTAGTCATTACACTAGTATAAGTAATTCTTTTAATATATTGGAGACGAGCACTCTATGGGTATCTAGATTTGATTTCTTAAATGACAAATACGAGTTAAGACATATTACTGATATAGTTGAAAGCATCTTATGTGATTTAGATAAAAAGCAAATTGATGAGTTAAGTCATGAAGATCAAACATTACTATATGATTTTATCAGTATAGTAAATAAAGTTGTGAAGAATCTACTCGATGAATCTGACTTAGCCAATTTGACAGTTGAAGAGAAAAACTTAATAATGACATCATCCTGCAATTATTTTGTGTTATCATTTTGTAGAAAAAGCGATTCATTATCTATGTGGGGAAACTATACGAAATTTAATGGTTGTAATTTAAATTTTAATGGTAATAAGTTTATATCCTATTATGAAAATGCTCATATAAAATCTTCTTTAAATCTATTAATTAAGCAAAGTAGGAAGAATGATTTCGATAAAGAACTGTTTTCAGCATTTTATTATGGAGATGTTGTATATGACAAGGATAAGATAAAAAAAGCACTTGTTGATGACTATATTACAACATTTAGACTTTTTAAAACTAATAACTCTGGAATAAATAAGTTCATTATAACTAGAATTTTACTTGAACTAACTCTTATATGGGGGTTATTCTCTAAAACTCAATATTTTGAATATGAAGAAGAGTATAGATTAGTATTTTCATTATATGATGATTTATATAAACAGAAAGTGCGATTTAGGGCAGCTGCGAATAATTATATCCCATATATTGAAATTCCATTAGATGTTAATAGTTTACAAAAAATTGTTGTTGGTCCATTAAACAACTCAGATTTAGCTGTAAAAGGATTCAAGGAATATGTAAAGCATAATAATATAGACATTATTGATATATCGAAGTCTGCGATTCCATTTAGATGATTCATTTTTAGTTATATTTAGAAAACATTAATTATTCTTACTCATATACTGTAGAGAGGTGTATGAGAATGGATGATAAAAAAAGGGGAGAAAAATCAATGACAAAGAATATGTTGGATATTTTGAAAAAGGATTATCAATATATGACTAAAATTAAAGAAAACCCTAACACTAACTACGAAGATATTCTAAAAAAGCAAATGGAAGATAGTAAAAAGACTATTGATAAACTGCTAAAAAATTGTTCTGATAAAGGAAAGTAAGTCTAAAATGTTAACTACTTTAACTAAACTCAATAATCAATATGAAAATAAGGATTTTTGTAAAATAAAATAAGTAAATAATATCCAATAACCTGATAGACTTGGTCTAAGCAGATCTGTTTAGACCAGGTTTTTTATGTTTAATTAGTTTACTAAGTTTATGAACTATTAGAATTCTTACTTTAAAGTGATAGAAAGAACGATATTCAAACGCTATACGTTTAATTACTTTGATTGTATTATTAATTCCTTCTAATACTCCATTAGTGTAGTTATATTTTAGTGAATTGATGATATATTCATAATTCGCTTTTATTGATTTAAATGGTTGTTTTCATATAACTTGAGATGTTAGGATATTCTGTTTGGATATTATTGATGATAAAGTTAAAACGTTCACTATTATTGCTTATGTTACACTAAAACTGAGCCATTTTTAGAGAAAATATCGGATGAAAATTGAGCCACCAATATACTATAATCTCCTCATAAATTTATTGATTGAGGAGTAGAAGTAAAGGTGGTAAAACAAATGACAAAGAATGAAATTATAGTGTTATTTAGACAGGGGAAGTCACAAAGACAAATCGCAAAACAATTAGGAATTAGTAGAAAAATAGTAGCTAAGTATGTTAATGAGTATCAAGATTTATCAAAGAAACTAAGTGATGATTTAAACGAAAAAGACAAGGATTTAATACAAGAGAGGATATGTGGTAAACCCAAATATGATACAAGTAATAGAAAAAAGGTTAAATATAATGAGTTAATAGATAAAAGGATAGATGAGTTATTAGAGTTTGAAGAGGTGAAAAACAAGAGATTAGGTAGAAATAAACAAGCACTAACAGCTAAAGCTATACATGAGATATTAGTATCAGAAGGACCTGATATTGGATTCACAGTAGCTACAGAACATGTGAGGATGAAAAAAGATAAGTTAAAATAATGTTTTATAAGACAGACATATGAATATGGTGAGCGTTGCGAGTTTGATTTTGGTGAAGTAAAACTATGTATAAAAGACGAAACTGTAACATGTCATATAGCAGTATTTAGTGTTCCTAGAAGTAATTACATATACTCGAGGTTATATAAGAATCCGAAGATGGAATCAGTTTTAGATTGTCATGTAAACTTCATTAAACACTGTAAAGGGGTATTCAAAGAAATAGTCTATGACAATATGAAGAACGTTGTAAAACGATTTATTGGTAGAAATGAGAGAGAGTTGACAGAAGAAATATTGAAATAAAGAACTTATTATGGTTTCAAAATCAATCTAACGAACACTTATATATCTAACGAAAAAGGACACGTAGAAAACAGTGTTAAACAAGTAGTTAAAATAGCTTTTTCAAAGAAATATGAATTTAGTTCATTTGAAGAAGCTCAAAAACATTTAGAGAATGAATTAAATAAAGCCAATGAGGATAAATTAGAAGAATTCAATATCGAAAGAACGTATTTATTAAAAGCTAATCCTCCCTATGAGATTGGTGGATGTACAACTCATAGAGTTGAAAGTTACAGTATAATAAGATTAGACAATAATTATTATTCAGTTCCAGAGTTTCTAGTTGATAAAGAAGTCATAGTGAAATCATATCTAGAAGAAGTATATATTTATTCAAATGATAGTTTAGTAGGTAGACATAAAAAAAAAATAGATGGATATAAAAAGTACTCGATAGATATTAATCATTACTTAACATCTTTATCGAGAAAACCTGGCGCCTTGAAACGTTCGCTAGCGTTAAAACAAGCTCCAGATACTTTACAATCCATCTACAATAGATATTTTACCACAAAACCAAAAGAATTTATAGAAGTTCTAAAATTAAGTCATGAACTTAGTTTAGATAAAATAGAAGAAGCGATAAAAGAATTAGAAGAAAAATCACTATATCATTCAGTAAATTATCAAAATATCCTTCAAATCATATATAAAGAAGATTTACAAGAATTAAGTGAAAACCTAAGTAAATTATCAAAAGCGAAAATAATCGATAATCAAGAGATAATTGAAGAGAATAGTAAATTACAATTTAAAGAGTTATCAAGTGTAATAGATTTATTAAACTAACTGGAGAGTAGAAAATGAAAGAGATTAAAGATATTGCCAAACAATTAAAACTCCCGTATATCAGAAACAATATTGAAGATGAGATTAAGGAAGCTATCCATCTAAATAAAGATTACTCTCAATTTATAAAACAAGTATTAGAAAGAGAGTTGCAATAACGTAAAGAAAATGTGTATAAACATCGTTTAAAGTCAGCTAAATTTCCATTTAAAAAGTATTTAGAAGATTTAGATAGAAAAGAATTACCTTCTAATGTGATTCAAGAATTAAAAGAACTAGAGACACTAGACTTTATCCGCAATGGACAAAATGTGATACTATTAGGTAATCCAGGTGTTGGTAAGACACATATAGCAATTGGTTTAGGTATTAGAGCTTGTTTGAATAATATGAGTGTTTTATATATAACAGTTCATAATCTAATTACAGAACTTAAAGAAAGTGTTTCTTTAAATCAGTTATCAAACTATAATAAGAAGATTATCAAATATGACTTAGTTAT
>JAAYWZ010000089.1 GCA_012516175.1 Bacilli bacterium | reverse complement strand
TTATATTACAGTACTAATTTTTAATGTTTACATAATAATATTAATCCTATATAATAAAAGTCATGTAAAGGGAGTGGTGACATGATAAAACACATTTTCTGCGATTTAGATGGTACACTATTAAAGGATTTTCGGAGAATCGATTCCGAAGATATTAAAGCTTTACAAGAAGCCCAAGCCAGAGGTATTACCATTTCCATTGCGACAGGCCGTTTAGATTATGAGATTAAGAAAATCATGGAACGGTACAATTTTAGGGGCTTTCGGATTAGTCAAAACGGGGCGGTAGTAGTTAGTGAAAATGATAATTTAATCTATGAAAAAAGCCTAGCTTATGAAGATGTATTATTAATTCTTGAAGCACTGAAAAGTGAACCAGTAATTATATTCTTTCAGACTATTGATCACTATTATATAGAAAAGAAGTTACCAATTATCACTGAGTTTGAAAAATCCCAAGATTTAATCACATATATTGAGAATCCTTATATTATTTGTGAACTACCTAACCATAAAATCATTACCATCTCCACTTGGCAAGAAAAAAATACAAATATTGAAGTAAAGAAGCGCTTAGATGCGCGATTACCAATGCATATCGAGAGTTACATTTCAAGTAAATATACTATGGATATTACCAGTAAAGATAACTCTAAAGGTAATGCGATAAGAGTGATATCCCAAAAATATAACTTAAATCTAGACGAAATCGCCGTTATTGGTGACAGCCAAAATGACCTGTCTATGTTTGAACTTATAAACAATAGTTATGTCATGGCTAATTCTGATTATATTGTGAAAAGCGCAGCTAAATGGGAAGTAAAAAGCGTAAAGGAAGCGGTCGAGCACATCCTAGCTAATAGGTGATGTTATGAAACAGAAGTTATTAAAAGGGGCTTTTTGGGTAACCTTAGCCTCTTTATTTGTAAAAGTATTGTCGATAGTTTATAAAATACCTTATCAAAACCTTACCGGTGATAAGGGTTTTTATATTTATCAACAAATTTACCCGCTTTATGCCTTAATCCAACAGGTTGGTAGTTTTGCCTTACCGCTCGCGGTTAGCGAAGCTATGTTAAAGGATAAAGACAAAGAGCGGGTCCTTAGTTCGAGTTTCGTATTAACACTAATTTGTGGTCTAATATTGTCATTTGGCATAATCAGCTTTTACCCCTTTTTAGGTAAAATCATGGGTGATAGTAATCTAAATGTTCTCTTTTTACCATTAATCCTTGTGTTATTACTTCTACCGATAGTTGCTATAGTTAGGGGTTATTTATATCATCAAGAAGATACGCTTGGTTTAGTAGGTATTTCAACGACCTTTGAACAATTATTTAGAATCCTAGTTATTATCATTGTTTTACAGATGTATGTACATCATAAAATAACTAACCTTTATCATGTGGCTTTTCTTAGTTTAATAGGATATGCTTGTGGCATGATTACAGGATTACTTGTTGTAATTTGGAGGTTTAACCTAAAAAGTATATCCCTTACCAAAATTGATCTAAAATATGGTACAGTAATTTTAAAGCGAAGTTTCTTCTTGCTTCTTACTGCTACCATTCTCTTATTCATGCAGGTAATCGATAGTTTTACGATTATTAACACCCTAGGTAAACAAATGACATTAGAAGAAGCGATGGTGATAAAAGGAATTTATGATCGCAGTTTACCACTCATCCAAACAGCTATATTCTATGCTTTTCCACTACTAACCACCTTCGTCCCTCACGCGAGAAACCAACAAGATTATCAAAGAATTATCTTAGCCATTATCAGTTTTGCCCTTCCTGCGACAGTAGGATTAATTAAAGTAATGCCAGATGTTAATTTACTACTATTTAAAGATCGTAATTTAACTCAAGTGTTACAAGTAAATGCGCTAATTATTGTTCTTTATGCTTTAGTATTAACTTATGCTACAATGATGAAACCTAGTAAGAAACTACTTCTCATCGTTCTTAGTGGTTTATTGATTAAACTTGTTGGTAATGTAGTATTAATTAATTATGGTGGTATTTTAGGTGCAAGTGTAAGTAACATCATCGCTTTAATTATAATGTTGGTATTACTAATAATAGTGAATCAAAAAGAGTTAGTATTGCCATCTAAATCAATATTAAAAGTGATTATCGCAGTCATAGTTATGATTCCTTTCTTATTTCTCGTCAAAAATCTCTACATTACGATTCTAATCGGCATCGTTATCTATGGAATAACTTTTTATCTGTTAAAAATCCATCAGGATTTTTATCAATAATAAATGATTACCTCCAATCTTTTCCATAATAATAAGGGGAAAGTTTATTGGAGGTCATAATTATGTGTCCCTAAGTTAACTTGTGATGTCTTAATTATCGGTGGCGGACTACAAGGGTTGTTAACTGGATATATTTTTCATCGAAATCAAGCAAAGGTAATCATAGTTGACCCTTTGGGTATCGATGCTTACCAGTATGAAGGGATAAGTGATTTTGATCGGGATTTTCAAAGCCTAATTAAGTTTTATCCTGAAATGTTTCATCTAGATTTATTTCAACTAAATCTAGAAGCACAATATCTTTTGATGGGTTTAGTTGAAGATTTAGATGATCGATGTGAGTTTACCAGATGCCCGCAACTAGATTATCAGTTTGTGCAACCTGAGCGGTTTCTATTTCCTTTTAACACATCAATGTTAAGTTATGAAAGTTCTGCGCGCATTAATCCGCAAAAACTCTATCAAGCCTTAATCAAAAAATGTCCAGAAAACACTATTGATATCTTCGCTAAAGAAGATATTACAGAAATTTCACTTGATAATACAAACATTCATATTATTACTAACACTGGTAAAGTGATTGAAACTGGTAAACTTATATTTACGAATCGCAAAGAAAGTGAACTTTTCTTTGACAAACCCCAGTTAAGTACTCTGTTTTTAATTAACAGTTATTTTGCGGAGTTTACAGAACATGAAGTAACATTAGAAGGAAAAAGAGCAGCGGGTAGTTGTAGATTAACTTTAATACCGCATCTTGAAGATAAGAAAGTATTTTATCATGTCCAAAGTGATTTAGAAGTAATAGAAGAAAGTGCTCCTTATATAGCGATTGATGAAGAGTATCCCTACATCGCTTATAATCTCACCAATGATACTGTTTTACCTACCTTAATTGGCGGCCTTATACTTGTTCAAAATTATCAAAGACGTTATGAGTATGATGGAGAAGCGCGGAAAATATCAATTTAACAACCTTAACGGTTGTTTTTTTTGTTTTCAGATTGTGGTAGAATATATTCGATAACGAAAAAAGAAGGAGACGTAGAAGATTATGGATAAAAGAATTTTTAAAGGTTTATTATTCCTACAAAAACGTGAAATTACTGACTATGTGGTTTATTCTAAACTTGCGACAAGACAAAAAGATGAACATAACAGAACCCTATTGGAAAGAATAGCGTTAGATGAACTGCGTCATTATCAATTTTTAGAAAAAATTACCAACCAAAAAGTTAATCCCAACCGCTTTACTGTCATGTTTTTCTTTTTCTTAGCCCGCATCTTTGGTTTAACTTTCGGGATTAAACTCTTAGAGCGTGGTGAAGAAAAACAACAATCGATTTACCATGAACTAATTGGTAAAGTTGAAGGTATTGAAAGATTAATTGCTGATGAAGAAGAACATGAAAAGCAATTAATAGACGCATTAAATGAAGAAAAATTAAAGTATGTTAGTTCAATTGTTTTGGGGCTTAATGATGCTTTAGTAGAATTAACAGGAACCTTAGCAGGGTTAACATTAGCTTTAAGTGATGCAAGAACTGTTGGTCTGGCAGGATTAATTACAGGTATTGCGGCTAGTTTATCAATGGCTTCGAGTGAATATTTATCCTCGAAGGAAGAAGAAAGTAAGAGCTTTGCGTTAAAATCAGCCTTATATACAGGTTTTGCGTATATCTTAGCAGTTATCTTTATGATTTTACCCTACTTCTTATTTACTACTTCTTTAATCAGTTTACTAGTAACTATTATTGTAGTTGTACTTATTATTTTTGTCTTTAACTTTTACATTTCTGTCGCTAAGGATTATTCCTTTAAGAAGCGGTTCTTTGAAATGATTACGATTAGTTTAGGGGTAGCCGCATTATCCTTTGTGATTGGTTACTTTGCGGAGGCTATAATTTCTAAATAATTAAAGGGATTGTCAATGAAAAAAGTAGAATTACTAGCACCATGTGGTTCAATGGCAGCTTTGAAAATGGCAATAGCTTGTGGCGCTGATGCAGTTTATTTAGGTGGCAATCAATTTGGTGCTCGAGCATATGCCAAAAACTTTACTAATGAAGAGATTGTTGAAACTATTAAACTTAGTCATTTATATAACGTTAAAGTATATGTGACTGTAAATACCTTAATCTATGATTATGAATTTACAGAGGTACTAAAGTTCATCGATTTCCTCTATCACCATGATGTCGATGCCATCATTGTGCAAGATTTAGGCTTACTAAAAACAATTAGAAAGCATTATCCTGATTTGCCGCTTCATGCTTCTACTCAGATGACTGTTCATAACCCTTCAGGGGTTAAACTTCTTAAAGATGAAGGACTAAGTAGAGTCGTTTTAGCACGAGAAAACACTATTGATGAGATAAAGCACATAAATGATGAAGTTGGCATTGAAACCGAAGTCTTTATTCATGGTGCTTTATGTGTCTGTTACTCAGGGCAATGTTTGATGAGTAGTTTGATTGGTGGTCGGAGTGGAAACCGCGGTCGCTGTGCTCAACCTTGTAGGAAACGTTATAGTTTAATGGAAGAAGACAATGTACTTATCAAAAACAAGTATTTAATTAGTCCAAAAGATTTAAACACAATCGAAAATCTAGCGGAGATTATTGAAGCGGGTGTCAGTTCACTCAAAATTGAAGGACGGATGAAGGACCCTGAGTATGTAGCTGTGGTGGTTTCAACTTACCGAAAAGCGATCGATAGTTATTATGCAACTGGTAAGATTCAAATTACTGAGAAAGATTTACATGAACTTAGACAAATCTTTAACCGTGGTTTTACAAAAGGATTCATCTTTAATGCGACTAGTAAAGATTTCATTAACCACGATAAGAACAATAATGCGGGGGTAAAATGTGGTAAGGTTGTTGGAGTTAAAGGAAATAAGGTAACTATAAAACTAGATTTACCCTTACATGTTGGGGATGGTATTTACTTTAATAAGTCTAATCTTGGTTTAGTAGTGACAAAATTAAGCCTAGATAATGACCTTGCGACCATTGAAGTAGCTAATCCAGTTATCCTAAATGATGAAGTTTATAAGACAAAAGATGTAATGTTAGAAACAAGTGTGCAGGATTTTGAACTTCCTAAGATTCCTATTAATGGCAGTATTGAATTATTTATTAATCAAAAAGCTAAACTTACTTTAATTGATGATAGACAAAATGAAATCACTATAGAAAGTGACTTTATTGTACAACCAAGCATCAATCAAACTCTAGATAGTGAAAGAATTACAGCACAAATAGGTAAGTTAGGTAATACCCATTTTGTTTTAAATAATTTAGATATTAAGCGTGATGCGAATATCTTTGTGGTTACTAGTGCCTTAAATGAGTTGCGGCGTAAAGCGGTAGATGCATTAATTAAACTGAGAGAAACCCATCATAAGCGAAGACCACCGTTAACTTATAAGTATCATGAAGAAGATTATAGGAGATTTAATGAAGAATTAGAGTTAGCGGTCTATTGTGAAACATATGATCAGTATCGAGCAGCGAAAGACAGTGGAATAAAACGCATCTATGTTGATGAAGATATTGTAAAATTAGTAGATGATGATGCTTATCTAGTAAAAAGGCGGATTAATCATCAAGATCAAGCCTTACCTAATCGGAAACTAGTTATCTCAGACTTAGGTGCTCTATATAAGGCACTTAACCATAAATATGAGGTTATTTCTAACTATAATTTCAATGTGGTTAATTCAGAAACGATTAATTATTTACTTTTTAATAACGTTAGTAGAGTTACTTTATCTCTAGAAATGAATGAAGCAGCATTTAAGAATTTACGCTATTCTGATAAAACCAAGTTAGAAATCATAGTTTATGGGTATCAAGAAGTTATGATTACAAAGTATTGTCTTTTCAGTAGTATAAACGGTTGTAAACACTGTCCAAGAAATAATTCAAAACATTATTATTTTATTGATGAAATTAATGAATATTTTCCGATTAGAATGGATAAAGCGTGCAAAATGCATATTTATAATAGTAAAAACTTAATCCTGTCTAAAGAAGTATTAAAATTAAAAGACTATGGATATAAAAAGTTTAGGATAAATCTTACTTGTGAAGATTATCAAGAATCTCTCACGGTTATTAAAGCTTACCAAGAGTTAATCATGAATAATAATATTAATTCAATTGAGGAAATCATAACTAAAAATAAAGTAAACAATAATTATACGAGAGGCTATTTTAATAAAGCAATTATGTAAAGGAGGTATGGTTATGTATATCAACTTCCGTCATGATAATAAATGTTTTAATCTACGTGTAGCTTCCGTCATAAAAAAAGATGATAAGATACTTCTTTCATGGGATGGTGATTTTTATACTTTACCAGGTGGAAGAGTCCTCTTTGGGGAAACCACAGAGAAAGCGTTAAAACGTATTGTGAAAGAAGAATTAAATGTTGAGATTAATATCGTGAAGTTATTATCGATTAATGAGAACTTTTTCGATTATGGTGAAGATCACTACCATGAATTATTACTAGTCTATTTATGCGAGGTTAATGAAGAAATCAAAGATGTTAATACCCAAAGTAAACAAGAACCGCATAAAAGTTTTAGTTTTGTACCTTATAAAGAACTTATAAATGTTAACTTTAAACCGGAATTCCTCTTAAGTGATTTAGACACATCTAGTGATACTCAAATAATAACCCATAATGTAAGTAGACAAGAATTAGATTAAGTAAATAGAGATGGGAGAGAAGAATGATGATATTGATTAAGAATGCTCAGAAAGTCTTTACTATGGGGCAGGAAGGCATTTTAGAAAATGTCGATATCTTAATTGAAGGTACAAAGATCAAAGCTATAGGCAAAGATCTTTCTATGACAGATGCAGCTACTGTCATCGATGCAAGTGGTAAACATATCTACCCTGGATTTATCGATGCGCATTGTCACATCGGCTTATTTGAAGAAGCGATTGGCTTTGAAGGTAATGATGGGAATGAAATTACTAACCCCATAACCCCAGAACTCCGGGCGATTGATGGGATTAACCCCATGGATATCGCGTTTACAGAAGCACTACAAGGCGGCGTAACAATTGCGCATACAGGACCTGGTAGTGCCAATGTGATTGGATGACAATTTGCGATTATCAAATTAGCAGGACGTCGTGTTGATGATATGGTGGTAAATCCTTACTCTGCGATGAAATGTGCTTTTGGGGAAAACCCGAAGCGGTGTTATCGTGGTAAAGGACCAGAAACAAGAATGGGGACCGCAGCGCGATTAAGAGACACCCTTTATAAAGCCAAAGAATACATGGAAAAGAAAGAAAAGAGTAAGGATGATGAAAGTAAGTTACCTGCTTTCAACATGCAATATGAAGCGCTTATTCCCCTACTTAAACGAGAAGTACCATTAAAAGCGCATGCCCATCGAGCTGATGATATTTTTACTGCTATTAGGATTGCGAAAGAATTTAATTTACGGTTAACGCTTGACCATTGTACGGAAGGCCACTTAATTGCTGATATCCTTGCTAAGGAAGGTTATCCAGCGATTGTGGGGCCAAGTTTCGGTAACCGCTCCAAGTTTGAATTAAAAGAAAAATCCTTTATTACTCCGAAAATCCTCCAAGAAGCGGGAGTTAAAGTGGCTATTAATACCGATGTCCTGTAATCCCCTTACATCATCTTAACATGTGTGCTTCTTATGCGGTGGCAGCAGGAATGGATTCCTATGAAGCGCTTAAAGCGATTACCATTAACCCTGCGGAAATCATGGGAATTGCGAACCGTGTTGGGTCAATAGAAGTTGATAAAGATGCTGATGTGGTAATCTGGAGCGGGGATGCACTTAATATTCAAAATTTTGTTTATACAACGATTGTTAATGGTGACATAGTCTATAATAAACAATAATAGAATAGAAAAATGAAGATATGGTAACACATATCTTCATTTTTTCTCTAAATATTTATCTATTCGACTCTTTTTTAATTATTATGTTATATAATTAAATAAATAACGATATAATAGCGAGGATGATTAAGAGAATTCCTGCATAGATATTTAAATTAATATCGATGAATTTATTACTAGTTCTCTTACTGACATTTAAGGCAATAAAAGTTAATAGACAACTAACACAAGCAAATAAGGGAGCGGAAATTAAAATAATGATGTGGTCAATAGCCTTTAAAGCGATACCCATAAAGAAACTATCAACACTTACGGAAAAGGCGAAAAGGCATTTATGGAGAAAAAAAGAGATATCGTATTTAACGTCGTTATCCTTCTTATTGATCATCATGAGACCTAAAAATACGAGGATGATAAAAGCGAGAAATTCTATGCGATGCTCGATATACTGATATAGATTAGTATGAGTAAAGAGAAAATTTGTTAGGTAATATCCACATAGGGTTAGGATGAAATGAAAAAATCCAACAATGATGCTTGTGAATATTCGTTCACGACGATATTTAATTGTTGAACCAAATAGTAGACTAAACATAAAGACATCGATACTTAAGGTTATACCTAAAGTAATACCATAAAAACAGGAAATAATCACATCAACCATAATCTTCCTCAAACTGATAGGGTGGTAATATGAAAAGATTAAATGATGAAGAAAAACGTCAATTAGGATTATTAATCTATTATTATCGCACTTCTTATTTCCGTAGTAATCGTGCTGATAATGAAAATTTTAAACAAGTTAATTTTTGTCGAGGGGTATGCTCACAAGCGCAATTATCGCGTTTAGAAAATGGTGAACCATTAAAAGACTATGAAATCTATTGGTTATTATTAGATAAACTATATTTAAACTATGAAAAAGTATCAACTAAGGAAATTGTGACATTTGAATCATATTATGAATACATTTATGAGTATCAAAATAATGATCAGTTAGCGATTAATTATAATGAGTATGTCTTAATGATTAATCATTTTCAAAATGTGTTTAAGAATAACATCATTTACACCCACTACAATTATGCTTTAGAATTTATCTTGACAATTTTGAATGAGGACGTTGAGGAAGCTTCGTCTTTACTTGAGCATGTAGAAAAAACAATTGATGCCCTACCCCCGAAATTACTAACACTTACTTTACATTATTTGGGAAAATATTATTACGCAATTAATAAATATGATGTGGCTAATAAATATTATTTATTAAGTCTTGAACATATGCATAAAAATGGACTAAATAATCAAGTGATTTATCTAGATATTGCGATTAATGAGATTAAACGCCAATATTATATTCAAGCTAGTTATTATTTGGGCAGGGCTTTAGGGCTATATCTAAATACAAACAATAAGATTACATTGGGTAAAATCTATTTATATTATGGCCTGCTTTACACCTTAAACAAGGAATATGATGTTAGTTATCTCATGTTAAATAAAGCTTTAGATATTGCGCAAAATCTACACAAAAGAGAATTATTAGTACCAATTTATACCCTTTATATTGTGAATCTATATCTCACCAATAAATACCATGAAGCTATCACTTATATAGATGAGGTATCTTTGATTAGAGATGATGAACTCAGCAGATTACTAAAAGTAATGGTTAAATTAAAACTGAATCAAGATGTCGATGAAGAGTTACTTAGTGATAAATATCTAGATCTTTATCGGTTTTTTAAAACAGATGATAAAGAAATCTTTTTTGAAGAAAACATTGAAGGAAAACTTAATATGTATGATTATCTCATTCAAAGGCTTATTTTAATCGAATTATATAATGACTATAAAGCAAAGAAGAAATATAAAAAGGCACTTGAATTAGCGGAAAAATATAAGATATGAATATTTAAAGAAAAAGGGGGATAGAATAGCTACTTCTTTCAAAATATTCAGATTTCTTTACTTTTATTTTTTAAATCATATAATGAAAGTGGAAATAAACAGGAGTAGTGAGGTGAGTAAGATGTATTGGATTATACCATTTATTTGGTTTCTTGTGGCAATAGTATTCATTGTGGTTGAAGCAGTTACGTTAAATCTAATTACCATTTGGTTTGCGGGTGGTGCTCTCGCAAGTTTAGTAGTAGCACTAATTGTGCCAGAAATGGTGTGGCTACAATTCTTAGTGTTTATCGTTGTTTCTCTCTTAATGTTCTTTACCATAAGAAATTATGCGGTAAAGAAATTAAGGGCTTCACAAGTGAAGACTAATGTGAACTCTTTAATTGGAAGGCGCGCAGTAGTGACACAAAAAATAGATGAATTCAATTATGGTGAAATTAAGATTGATGGCACATACTGGACCGCTAAAAGTGTTGATGGGCAAATTATAGAAAAAGATGCTGTAGTAGAAATTGTCGAGATTAGCGGTGTTAAACTAATTGTGAAGAAAGTAAATTAAAAGGAGGAGATTATTATGACTTTAATCTTAGCGAGTTCTGGTTGGGTAGTGTTTTTATTCATCATTATTCCTTTATTGGTTCTATGGATTCTTTTATCAGTTCACATTGTTCCTCAATCCTATGCTTACATTGTTGAACGGATGGGTTCTTATAAATTTACATGGTATGCTGGAATTCACTTTAAGATACCATTTATTGATCGAGTAGCTCAAAAGGTTTTATTAAAAGAACAAGTTTTTGATTTTAAACCACAACCAGTTATTACCAGAGATAATGTTACGATGCAAATCGATACTGTAGTATTTGCGCAAATAACCGATCCTAAATTATATACATATGGGGTATCAAATCCTGTAGCCGCAATTGAAAACTTAACCGCAACTACATTGCGGAATATCATTGGTGAATTAGAACTTGATGAAACTCTAACTAGCCGCGAAGTAATTAACTCTAAAATGCGGATTATTCTTGATGAGGCAACTGATCCTTGGGGAATTAAAGTAACACGCGTAGAAGTGAAAAATATCTTACCACCTAAAGATATTCAAGATGCGATGGAAAAACAAATGCGGGCTGAACGAGAAAGACGAGCTACTATCTTAACAGCCGATGGACAAAGAGAAGCAGCAATTAAATTAGCTGAAGGGGATAAACGGTCGAAGATTTTACAAGCAGAAGCTGATAAAGAAGCTAGGATTCTGGCAGCAGAAGCGGAAAAAGAAGCGCAAATAAAGAAGGCTGAAGGAGAAGCCGAAGCCATTCTTAAAGTTCAACAAGCGCTTGCTGATAGCATAAAGAAATTAAATGAAGCTAATCCAACGGAAAAAGTTTTAACACTTAAAGCTTATGAAGCATTAATGAAAGTCGCTGATGGCAAGTCTACTAAGATTATTATTCCTTCGGAAATTCAAAACCTTGCTGGACTTGTGACAAGCATCAAAGAATTAGCTGCTGATGTTAAAACTGATGAAAGTGTAACTGAATAATATTAAATATATATGAAAAAAGCTTAACCTTCGGGTTAAGCTTTTATATTATGTCTCTCATAAAAATCGCTAAAGACTTTAATCGAACTAAAACCTTTATTCAAGATTAAATAGTGGATTAATATAACTTCTAATGGTATTTTAATTACCATTACAACCAACCGATAAGGAAGGAGGGCAAAGAAACTAGCTGTTTGAGGATATTGCCAGATATATAATTGCGTTGATGAAATGATAAAGGCGATGATAAGGGTGAAAACTATAGAGAGAATAATGTTAATTTTGTTGTAGCGTGCAAAAGTGAAGATTACTCCCGGTAATATGCCATAAATCATCGCTTCTAATGTAAAGAGATTGAATCCTACATTTAACCCTCTTATATTAATCATTGAGTAAACTAAATCGGTTACTAAACCAACTAACCCACCATATAGTGGGCCAATAAGGATACCCGCAATCATAATTGGTATTTCAAAGAATCTTACCGCAAAAAACTGCGTTTCATAGGTAATAAATAACTTCATAATAATAGCGATACTAGCGAATATCGCCCCGAATACAATTTTACGGGTGATGATTGTTGTGTTAATCATAAAAAAGACCTCCGTTAAATAAGTTTACAGAAGTCCACATAAAAATATTTACATATTTTTACAGCGGACGCGATAAGAAATCGCAGGGACATCCCTTTCGTCTATAGGCAACATCCCATCCTATAGCACTTAACGCTTCTTATCTACTCTGCGATGATTATTATAACATATCTTGATATATGATGAAACAAAAATGGCAATTACATGTTATGATGATCATGGTAAAAATTCCTAAGTTAACAACTTCTGCGAAAATAGTAGAAAAATCAGGCAATTTGTATTAAAATAATAAGTTAGTAGGTGATTTACTTGATTGGATTAGGCACAATCATCAATGTAATATCAATCATAATCGGTAGTACCATTGGACTAGTACTTAAACATAATCTTAAAGATAATTATAAGAACATTATGATCCAAGGAGTTGGACTTACAACCATTGTCATTGGTGTTACAGGTGCTGTCGGCGGTTTTCTTGATTCTAATAATAAGTTCTTGTTTTTAATAATTATTATCTCTTTAGTATTAGGTGGAGTATTAGGTACCTTATTAAAAATCCAAGTTAGGTTAAATAATATAGGTATCTACGTAGAAAGAAAATTCGCTCAAGAAAATGGCTTTGCGAAGGGCTTTGTGACAGCATCATTAATCTTTAGTGTTGGAGCTATGGCTATAATGGGGGCAATAAATGATGGTATGGCAGGTGATATTTCTATTCTTGCCATTAAATCCATCTTAGATGGTATTACTTCAATGATTCTTGCTTCTACATTAGGGATTGGTGTGTTGTTCTCTTTTGTATCGGTTTTAGTATATCAAGGCTTAATCACCACTATAGCTTATTTCTTTAAAGATTTCTTACCACAAGTTGTGATTAATCAGATGACGATTGTTGGTAATATTTTAATAATTGGTATTGGTTTAGATTTATTAGAACTTAAAAAAATTAATATTGCGGATATGCTTCCAGGAATCTTCTTACCAATTATCTATTATTTGATCACATTGGTATTTTAAAAATAGAATGATTAAATTGTTAGGAGTAGTGACTTAGATGATTAGAATAGCGCGCTATGACGATATCGAACAGATTCTTAATATCGTAAAAGAAACGATAGAGGACTTACAAAATGATGGTAATTATCAATGGGGCGATGATTATCCTACCAAGGAACATTTCTTAGAAGATATTAAAACAGCCAGTTTATACATTTTTGAGCGGAATAACGAAGTGGCTGGGTTTATTTGTTTAAATAAACTAGAAGATGAAGCTTACAAATCAGTAAACTGGCAAAAAGAAAATGAAGCGATCGTTATTCACCGTTTTGCGGTAAAACGGAGTTATCAAAATCAACGCATTGGTTCAAAATTACTTGAGTTTGCGGAAAATTTAGCTCGTAATAAAGGCATTAACTATTTGAAAGTCGACACTAACTCCAAAAACAGAAAAATGAATGCCTTCTTTCAGAAACATGGTTTTAAATTTGTTGGACAAATTAATCTACGCAAGGTTCCTGATCCCTTTAACTGTTATGAGAAAGTGTTAGAATAGGAGAGAATAATGCGAGTAGATAAGTATTTAAAAGTATCGCGTTTAATCAAAAGACGAACAGTTGCCAAAGAAGTAGCAGAACATGAACGTATTGAGATAAATAATAAAACTGCCAAACCTAGTAGTGAAGTAAAAGTTGGTGATTTAGTTACTATAACTTATGGTAATAAAAAAGTCACAATCAGAGTGACACAAATCAGTGAGTCATCTAAAAAAGCTGATGCGGAAAACATGTACGAAATCGTCAGTGAAGAACGGTTATAAACCTCCTTTAATCATAACTATCAGAGTTAATTAATATAATTTACTGATAGTTAATAAAGGAGGTTTTTTCTATGAATCAAAGTGATTTCTATAATAAAACAACTAGAGAAACAAATACTAATTTTAAGAGTCATCACATGTTCATTCGCGACCGGAAATCAATCGAATTAACTGGTATTACTAAAATTGAAAGTCTAAATAGTGAAGAGTTTATCCTAGAAACCATTTTAGGGTATATGACACTTTCTGGTCAGGAATTAGAAATGATCAATTTCAGTGTAGAAAAAGGTGAAATGTTAATTACGGGATATGTGACTAAAGTCGAGTATTATGACCATGAGGATAATGAGAAAGCCTCTAAAGGATTCTTTAGCAAGTTATTCAAATGATTGATTTAAAAACCCAGTTTTTATTACTTCTGTATTCAATTTTATCCGGAATCTATTTAGGGGCTTCCTATGATTTAGTCTATTACTTTATCTTAATTCACCTAAAAAAGACAGTTAAGTTTGTCCTAGATCTTTGTTTTTTCGTAATTCAGGGATGTATCATTTTTACTGTAATATACAAAATTAGTGATGGCATCATTCCGTTTTATTGTTACGGTATTATGATTATTAGTTTTCTCTTATATTATCATTTTGCGAATCAATATTATGAAAAAAGTTTATATCCATTTCGGAAACTAGTTTATTATTTAATTAATCGGCTCTTAAAAATCTTAAGATACATCTTTATTAAACCATTTGTAGATACTTATTTATTTCTTAAACAGATATTTAGTTATATCATCAAGAAATTAATAGGTTGTGGGAAATATGTCAGTAAAAAAATCAAAATTCAAAAAATGCGAAAAAAATTTAAGATTAAGCAAGATTCGACTTAAACTTCCGTGGCTAATGTTCATCATTGTAATTTATATATTACTCTTCTATTTTGCGGCTACTATTATCACTCATCAACTTAAGCAATTATAAATAGATATTTCGATAAAATTTAGTTATTAAATATAAAATATAAGTCTCTCCCATAATTCAACACAATAATAAAAATCAATAACTTATAATAATACAAAATGTATATTGAGGGAGAGATGATGATGGCAGAGACACTTTCAGCACTAAATGACAAACTAACGAAACAAATCGTTAAGGACAAGAGTAAACCAATCTCAAAAGAACTGTTAGGTCAAATACTGATATCCTTGATATTTTCGCCTCTAGCCTTTTCGATAAACTTTGGTTTAGGTGCCTGTTTCTGTATACCATTATTATGTTTCTTAACAGAACGTGATAAGCGTCAAGGTTTATTAACGATGGCTGTGATCGTTGTTTTAACACTCTTTATCGATTATGAGCAGGTTTTAAACCTTATTATTGCCTTTTTGCCTTTAATCTTTTTTATTCATCGAGAAAATAATTATAAAATAAATTACATGATTCTTAATCTCCTCGGATTAATATCCTATAGTTTCAATTGTATCTTAAAACAAAAAGATATTTTATTTACTAGCATTATCTTTATCTGCTTATACATTAGTGCTTTTTACACAATCTATTTAAAATCTTTAGAGATAAACCATACAAAAAAACAGTTTTTGTTTAAAGAGGATATATATGCGATTATCGCACTGCTTTTTAATCTCCAGTTTGGTTTATTAACTATTAATGTATATGGTTTTAATCTTGGTTTATTAACTTTAAGTATCACAATTATGTTTTTGGGAATGACAACTTCATCCCTAAATACTTTGATAACAACTTTTCTAGCTTATTTCGCGTTAGTTTTTACTGGGATAGATATACAGGGAAGCGCGATTATTCCCTATCTGGGAATTTTCTCAGCTTTTCTACCTAAAGAAAACTTTTCTGTTAAAACTTTCAGTTTCTTTTTAGGTCCAGTTGTTATATACTACTTAGGATACTTAACAGGAGATTTGTTAGGTTTCTTCCTCAGTAATGCTTTAGTTACAACAGTTTATTATATTGTTAGTTTCTTCTGTAAAGATCAATTGCTAAATACTTTACTACCAAAACATGAAGATGCTAAGTATTATCATATTTATGTGGAAAATTTTCGGGAAGATGTTAGCCAACGCCTACTAAATTTTGCGGAACTATTTAACACATTTGCGTATAAATCCTTAGAATCGAGTGCTGAATTATTAAAACTTGATGATGCGATTGAGGAGTTAACAGAACGACATTGTAAGAAGTGTTTAAAGAAAGAATTGTGTTTAAATTGTAACCATATAAAAACTTATAATTATTTTAGTCAAATACTTAAAGAAGGCGAAGAAGTATTAAGTACTGATAAAAAAAGATTCTTAGATCTCTTTGGTATGTATTGTCTTGAAGCTTATGCAGTCATAAATTCCGCCATTGAACTTAATCAAGAATATCTCTTAAGTAGCAAGAGTCAAAGTAATACCAACTTATTGTTTCAATCGCAACTTCAAGGACTAGCTCAAATTATCCAAGAATACGCCATCGAAGTTCATAATGAATATGAAAGCGATGCGATTAAGATTGAACGATTAAGGGACAAGCTAATGAAAGCTGGTGTTAATGTTATATATGTTAAGGTAAATAGTACTAAGAGAAAAAATATTGATATTGATTTTGGTATAAGGAATTATGAAAGTCATCATGATAATCTTCTTTTAAATTTCATTAATGATTTGTTTAAAGAAGATGTTGAAGTTTCTCTTCTTAAGTCAGCTAAGAATCTAACGAAAATAAAAGTTACTTCTAAGCAAATTTTTGAATTAGAATTTGGGACAAGTTATATTGGCAAGGATGGCTCACGCATCTCAGGTGATAATTTCTTAAAATGTGAGATGCATAACGGTAATACAGTTGTAGCATTAAGTGATGGTATGGGTAGTGGTTATTCAGCCCATATTGAAAGTAAGAGCACCTTAGAATTACTCAATAAGATGTTACAAACAGGCACTAACGATAAAACAGCAGTTAGTATTCTTAATACTCTACTTTCTTTAAAAGAATATAATGAACGTTATTCTACCCTTGATTACGCGACCATTAATAAGAGTAAAGGAACAATTGATTTTTATAAAATTGGCAGTGCGCCAAGCTTCATCATTCGTGGAAATAAGGTAATTCGCATTGATAATGCGAATCTACCGATGGGGCATTCTGCTGATATTGATAAAGTTACCTGTGAACTGATGGTTAATGATGTCATAGTTATGGTAAGTGATGGAGTTATCGAACGCTACAATAATATTAATAAATTTGAAAAGACCTTGGTACAAATTTTACGCTCATCTTCGATTCAAATTGCCCATGATATCATTAGAGCAGCGATTACCGAATTTGGTGGTAAGATTCCCGATGATATGACGGCAATTGTGATTAAGGTAAATCCTTGTAAGAGTAAACTAAGTGCATAATTATTTATGCTTATATTGAAATGAGTTATAATATAGGTAAGTCAAGGTTTTCTTGACTTTTTTCCATATCATTCTATAATACAATTGGTGAGTATATAATGTTTACCGATAAGGTGTTAAGCCACAATTTAATTAAAAAAGGTGATTCAATCGTCATAGGAGTATCAGGTGGCGCTGATTCGATGGCTTTATTAGCCATTTTATTATCTTTACGCGAAAAATGGCAATTAAAACTTTTCGTAGCGCATGTGAATCACCATACCCGTGGATATGAAAATGAACAAGAAGCACAACTAATTGCAGCTTATTGTAATAGATATCAAATTCCTTTCTATATTGGTCATTTTCATAAAAGTGGTAGTGAAAACTTTCATGATGAAGCTAGGAAATTTCGGTATGAGTTTTTCGTTAAGGTTGCGAAGACTTGTGGCGCGAACAAAATCGCATTAGCTCATCATGAAGATGATCAAGTAGAAACAGTACTGTTTAAGATTATGCGCGGTAATCAACTAGGTGGATATGTGGGAATGAAATCTACTTATGAAATCGAACAGGGAATTCATGTAATTAGACCTTTATTAAGCCTAACTAAACAAGCGTTAATTACATATTGTGAAACGAATGATATTCCTTACCTTGTTGATTCCTCGAATCTTAGTGATAAATATGCTAGAAATTTCTTAAGAAATCGAATAATACCTTTATTTAAAGAGTTACAGCCCGATTTTAATACGAAAATCATCCAATTACATGAACAGTTAAGTGAAGTCGATGCATTTCTTCAGAAAAATGCACAAATATTATCTAAAGAATTGATAATTTTAACTGAACAAGAGAGAATAATACTTGATTGTAATAAATTAAAAACCATACCTTTAACTGTTTTACGGGTAATATTATTAAATGTTATTAAGAAGCTTAATGAAGTGGACCTGGAACTAACTTATGAAAAAACTAATACCTTAATTAACATTATTAATAGTACCAAACCTAACTTGTATTATGATTTAGGTAAGAATATCTACTGTGTAAAAGCTTACGATAAAATTAGCTTTCAAAAGGGTTTACCAAAGGTAGAAGAATATGCCATTATTATTGACGAGTTGAAAGAATATATGCTACCAAATGGAATGAAAATTCGCCTGAAAAAAGTCGAAGAAATCGCAAAAACTAATAACAAAAAACTGTTTTTATGTTATAATAGCACTATATGGCCACTAATGATTAGAACAAGATTAACTGGTGATTACATAAATACACAAGTCGGACGTAAAAAAGTAAATAGAGTATTCATTGATGAAAAAATACCGGCACAAGAAAGAAAAACCTGGCCGTTATTAGTTGATAGAAATGACAATGTTTTGTGGGTAATCGGTTTACAGAAATGTGATTACCGAGCCTTTCCCAAATGTGGGGAATATATTGAAATCGAAATTATTAGTTGATGGAGGTATGGTTATGCATCAAGATATTAAAAAGGTTCTTGTGTCTCAAGAACAAATTGAACAAAAGTGTAAAGAGTTAGGTGAAATTATCTCTAAAGATTATGAAGGCAAGAAACTAATAGTAATAGGGCTATTAAAAGGATGTATTCCTTTTATGAGCGATTTAGTTAAACATATTTCAATTCCTATTCATCTCGATTATATGTCCGTTTCCAGTTATCATGGCACTACAGCCTCATCTGGTAATGTAAGAGTTAATAAGGACCTCGATATGTCAATCCAAGGCTATGATGTTTTAATCGCTGAAGATATCATTGATACAGGACAAACATTAAAGAAAGTCATGGAAATGTTATCGGTTAAAGGTGCTAAAAGCATCAAAGTTGTTACCTTATTAGACAAGCCAGAAGGCCGTGTGATTGACTTCAAGCCAGATTATGTAGGCTTTGTGATTCCTAAAGAATTCGTCGTTGGATACGGATTAGACTATAATGAATATTACCGCAATTTACCATACATAGGAGTATTGAAGGAAGAAGTATATACCAAATAAGGAGGTCAAAGATGGCTAATGCGATAAAAAAGAAACCAAACAGTGGCTGGAGCGGCTATCTAGTATATTTTCTAGCAATCTCGGTTATCTTTCTCATCATTGTATATATCATGAAAGGTCATGGTACAATTGAAGAAATAAACTATAATGAAGTAATTACTTTAATTGAAAACAGTGATCAAGCAACCGATGATGCGAAAATTGTTACGAAGATTATTTTCTCACCACAAACAGGTGATTATAACTATAATATCCATCATCTGAAAATTTACACTAAAAACAAAAATGTTGTCTATGAAGCAAAAATCTATGGTGATTTCTTACTAGAACAAATCCAAGAAAAAGCCAGAACGAAGAATATTGTAATGGAGAGTGAAGCTGTCAGGTCCTATGGTGGACTGTTGGCGTTACTATCATTCCTCTTACCAATTGTTCTGATTGTTGTCTTTATCATCATCTTTTTACGTAGTGCTGGTAGCAACAATAAAGCCTTCGATTTTGCACGTTCTCGGGCAAGACTAAACAAAACGAAGGATGTTACTTTCGAAGATGTTGCTGGTCAAGAAGAAGAAAAACAAGAATTAATTGAAATCGTCGACTTCCTCAAGAATCCTCGTAAATATAATGAAGTTGGGGCACGAATTCCTAAAGGGGTCTTGCTTTATGGTCCTCCAGGAACAGGGAAGACGCTCTTAGCACGGGCATGTGCTGGTGAAGCGAATGTACCATTCTATTCAATTTCCGGTTCCGACTTCGTGGAAATGTTCGTTGGGGTTGGGGCTAGTCGTGTTCGTGATATGTTCAAGACTGCTAAGCAAAATGCACCATGTATCATTTTCATCGATGAAATCGATGCTGTAGGTCGGCAAAGAGGCGCTGGTTTAGGTGGGGGTCATGATGAACGTGAACAAACCCTTAACCAATTATTAGCAGAAATGGATGGCTTTGGTTCTAATGCTGGTGTCATCGTAATGGCTGCGACAAACCGTCCTGACGTTTTAGACCCAGCCTTACTCCGTCCTGGTCGATTCGACCGGCAAATCATGGTTAATTTACCTGATGTTAAAGGTCGGGAAGAAATCCTGAAAGTTCATGCAAGAAATAAGAAGTTTTCACCAAGTGTTCGCTTAGCTGATGTTGCTAAACGTACACCGGGCTTCAGTGGCGCTGACTTAGAAAATCTCTTAAACGAAGCAGCCTTACTTGCAGCTCGTTATAACCGCAAGGTTATTGAAATGCCAGATATTGATGAAGCGATGGATAGAGTCTTAATGGGACCTGCGAAAAAGAGTCGTAAATACTCTGATCGTGATAAGAATATCATCGCTTATCATGAAGCGGGACATGCGGTTATTGGTTTAAAGTTAAAACATGCCGCTACTGTGCATAAAGTAACGATTATTCCCCGTGGACAAGCGGGTGGCTATAACTTAATGCTTCCAGAAGAAGAACGCTTTGTGCAAACAAAACAAGACTTACTTGATGAAATTACTGGTTTACTAGCTGGTCGGGTAGCAGAAGAAGTGGTATTTAATGAAATAACCACTGGTGCTCACAATGACTTTGAACGAGCAACCAAAATCGCACGGTCCATGGTAACAGAATACGGTATGAGTAAGTTAGGTCCTGTTCAATATGAACAACGTACAGGTGATGTCTTCTTAGGAAGAGATTACATGAAGGATAAGAACTTCTCAAGCCAAATTGCTCATGAAATCGATATTGAAATTCGGAGCATCATTGAAGAATGTTATGAACGGGCGAAGAGTGTAATAACAGAGCACCGAAGCTTATTAGATCTTATTGCCCATCAACTAATTGAGATGGAAACCCTCACCAAAGAAGATATCGAAGAATTAGTGGCTACTGGTAAAGTTGCTTGGTGGGAAGAAAAGAAGGCTAGAGAAACTGAAGAAGCCAAGAATAATAATAAGGAAGCCAACAATACAAATACTAATTAATAGATTAAAATCCCTTAAAACTTTCGTTTAAGGGATTTTTTACACGAAGACTAATCAAGATAGAGAAAGGTGTTTATATGAAAGATTATTTAGTACGCGCTATTGCGTTTAATGGCACAATTAGGATTTATGCGGTTAATGTGACGGAAACTGTACAAGAAGCCCAAAAACGCCATCAAACTCTCCCCGCTGCTACTGCTGCCTTAGGTAGAACTATGGCTGTGGCTGCTATGATGGGAGCGATGTTAAAAGGCCAAGAAAGTTTAACTGTTAAAGTAACAGGTGATGGTCCTATTGGTGAAATATTAGTGGATGCTAATGCGATAGGTGAAATTAAAGGGTATGTATCCAATCCTGATGTGCATTTTCAATATCCTGATGGTAAATTAAATGTGAGTGCAGCTGTTGGTACTAATGGTGAAATCACCGTTATCAAAGATTTAGGTTTGAAAGATTTCTTCATTTCCTCAGTTAATTTAATTAGTGGTGAATTAGGAGAAGACTTTACCTATTATTTTGCGAAGAGTGAACAAACACCTTCAAGTGTTGGTTGTGGTGTTTATGTTGATACTGATAATTCCGTGCTATCAGCTGGTGGTTTTATTATTCAGGTTATGCCTGGAGCGACCGATGAAACGATAACTACTTTAGAAAACATTTTAAAGACAATTAAACCAGTATCTCAAATGTTATATGAAGGATATACTCCAGAAGATATCGTGAAGGAAATCTGTCAGGGTAATGATTACCAAATCCTCTCTAAACTAGATATCAAATTTGTTTGTCATTGTAGTAAGGAACGTTTTGCGGAAGGACTTGCAAGCTTAGGTAAAGATGAACTTAAGAAAATCATAGAAGAGGATCATGGAGCCGAGGTAGAATGTCATTTCTGTCGTGAGAAGTATCAATATACAGAAACCGAACTACTTGATATTATTAATGAGAGTGAAAAAAGTACCAATTAAAGGTACTTTTTTAAATGTTGATATAATAAGGCTACTGGTAGTCCCACGACAGTAAAATAATCACCTTCGATGCTTTTAATAAATTTTGCCCCATAACCTTGGATGCCATAGGCACCAGCTTTATCCATAGGTTCATTGGTTTCAATGTACTGATAGATTTCTGCATCGCTCATCTCGTAAAAGGTAACAGAAGTCTCACTGTAAAAACTTTCAATTTGGTTATGATAGATAATAGTTACTCCAGTATAAACTTTGTGGGTACGTCCAGCGAGTTTTCTTAACATCTTATAAGCTTCTTCTTTAGAATGGGGTTTACCTAACACTTCTCCATCGATATAGACAATCGTATCACTACCAACAATTACATCAGTTGGGAATGTTTTACTAACTGCTAAAGCTTTTTGTTTGGATAAATAGGTTACAATCTCTTCAGGTTTGAAAGTGGGGTCATAATCTTCTATTATTTCACTCACATGAACTGTAAAATCATCCACAATATATTTGAATAACTCTTTTCTTCTTGGTGAATTACTAGCAAGTATGATTTTCATCTGATTCATCCTTTCAAGCATGTCGAATTTTAGTGTATAATTAGAATGATTTAATTATATCATGACTATATTCTAGAAAAAAGGTGAATTGAATGAAACTATTAATAGCTTCTGATATCCATGGTTCATTATACTACACAAGAATGCTTATAGATAAGTTTAATGAAGAAGAATGTGATAAATTGATTTTATTGGGTGATATCTTATATCATGGACCACGAAATCCTCTTCCTAAGGATTATCAACCCAAAGAAGTCGCAATACTCTTAAATCAATATAGAGATAGGATAATATGTGTTAGGGGTAATTGTGATAGTGAAGTTGATCAGTTAATGTTAGAATTCCCCATTACAAGCGATTATTCTTATCTTTTTATAGATAATTATACTTTCTTTCTTACCCATGGACATCTATATAATCCAGAACAATTGCCATTAACTAATAAAAGTGTTTTTGTTTATGGACATACACATATACCTGTGTTAGAAAAGACCGGTTATGTAAAACTTAATCCTGGTTCACTTTCTTTACCTAAAGAAAATTATGAACCTACTTATGCTTTATATGAAGATGGTAAAATTATTATTAAAACCTTTGAAAATAAGGTTTTGTGGGAATTACCATTATAAATAAGTGTCGAAATGAAAAACAATTTGCTTAATAGGGTAAAAAATTGTAAAATAAATTTAGGTGATAGCATGAAATGGAAAATAGCTGACATTGAAATTGACAACCAAGTGGTAATTGCTCCTATGGCGGGAATTGGTAATGTTAGTTTTCGGAAGATTTGTAAAGCAATGGGAGCGGGCTTAATCTATGCCGAAATGGTCAGCGATAAAGCATTAATCTTTGAAAATGAACGCACCCTTGAAATGTTAAGGGTTGATGATGATGAGCAACCCGTATCTATGCAAGTTTTTGGTGGGGATATTAATTCCATAGTAGAGGCGGCTAAGATTATTGATAAATATTGTAACGCGAAGATAATTGATATTAATCTCGGTTGTCCAGTACCTAAAGTAATTAAGAGTGACGCTGGTGCCAAGTTATTGTTATATCCTGATAAGATTTATGATATTGTGAGTCGTGTTGTTGATACAGTAAGTAAGCCAGTAACTGTAAAGATGCGAGCTGGCTGGGATAGCAAAACTATTTATGCGGTAGAGATAGCCCAAAAATGTGAAAAAGCGGGGGCTAAAGCCATTGCGATTCATGGGAGAACCCGAGCGCAAATGTATACTGGTCAAGCTGATTGGAACATTATTAAACAAGTAAAAGAAACTGTTAAAGCGATACCAGTAATCGGGAATGGCGATGTAAAATCTCCACAAGATGCAAAACGGATGCTAGAAGAAACCAAGGTTGATGCAGTAATGATTGGGAGAGCCGTGCTTGGTAATCCTTGGTTAATTAAACAAACGGTGCATTATTTAGAAACGGGAGAATTATTACCAGAACCTACACCACAAGAGCGTATTCTCCAGGCTATCAATCATATGTATTCATTAATTGAGTTAAAAGGTGAAAAAGTGGCAATTTTAGAAATGCGGAGCCACATTCCTTGGTATATTAAAGGACTGTATAATGCGACAACTGTTAAACGAGAAGTAAACTCATTAACCAATGCTGAAGATATCAAGATTCTATTAGAAAGGTACTTAAAATTCTTAGAAGAGAAGCCTAATGAAGATGGGGCGGTGTAAATGAAAAAGAATTACTTTTTTGATCGCTTAATGTCGTTATGTTATGATTATTTGTTTGTGATAATAATAATGGGATTTATTGCTTTCGGTCTATATTACTTAAATGATCAGGTGATAAAAATCCCCTACTTTATTATTGTCATAATTGTCATCGAAGCAGTATTTTATTTTATTATTTATCCTCTTATTTGTTTAAAGTTAAAGGGATCTTTAGGTAAATCGCTCAATGATTTATATATTGAACCGACATTAGGCCATATCACTTATGGGAGAATTCTCTTTCGAGAGATTTTCTTGAAACAAATCCTCTATATAACAATCATTGGGATTATTGTGGAAATCTTTTTTTATCTCATTAAGAAACAAACTTTACACGATTATTACCTAAAAACAAAAGTACTGAAAAAAGAACCTGAAGAATAAGAAAAACCCAAGAAGAGATTATTCCGGAAAAATAAATAAACTATAGTTGAAAACTTCATAATATATTTGTATAATATAAAAAGTTGAAGATTAAGGAGTGACACAATTGAGCGAACAAACAAGAGATACAGAATTAACGTTAAATGAACAAATGTTGGTAAGACGGGAAAAATTAGCTTTCTTACGTGAACGTGGTATCGATCCCTTCGGGCAACGTTTTGATAGAACTCATAATAGTAAACAAATTAAGGACCAATTTGGGGATATTGACGCTGAGCAATTAGAGGAACAAAAACCTGTAGTCATCACAGCTGGAAGAATTATGACTAAGCGGGTACAAGGTAAAGCGGGCTTTGCGCATATTCAGGACCAATACGGACGGATCCAAATCTACTGCCGCCAAGACCGCTTAAATGAGGACTATGAACTATTTGTCAAAGCTGATATTGGTGATATTATCGGGGTTGAAGGTGAAGTGTTTCGGACCCGTACTGGTGAATTAACGATAAAAGTAAATAAATATCATCACTTAACTAAGTCTTTACGACCTTTACCTGATAAATTCCATGGTCTCCAAGATAAAGAGGAACGGTATCGTCGCCGTTATGTGGATTTAATTGTTAATGAAGAAGTGCGTAATGTCTTTGTGACACGCTCAAAAATTCTTTTTGAACTTCGTAATTATCTAAATAATTTAGGATATTTAGAAGTAGAAACACCAATCCTCAACACTGTTTTAGGTGGTGCAGCAGCTCGTCCATTTATTACTCATCATAATACTTTAGATATCGATATGTATTTACGGATTGCTCCTGAGTTATGGTTAAAACGACTCATTGTTGGTGGTTTTGAAGGTGTGTATGAGATTGGTCGGCTCTTTAGAAACGAAGGAATGGATTATAAGCATAATCCCGAATTCACCACAATTGAGCTCTACTTAGCTTACTCTGATATGGAGGGCATGATGGACTTATGTGAAAATATCATCGTTCATCTTGCGCAAACAGTCTTAGGAACAACTGAAATCGAATATGAAGGTGTAGCTATTAGTTTAGCGAAAGGTTGGCCACGTCGTCATATGGTTGACTTAATTAAAGAGCATGCAGGGATCGATTTCTGGCAACCAATGACCTTTGAAGAAGCGAAGAAGTTAGCGAAGGAACATAATATTGAAGTTCCCGAACATTATACTGGTGTTGGGCATATCATCAATGCTTTCTTTGAAGAATATGTGGAAGACAAGTTAATTCAACCAACCTTTGTCTATGGACATCCAGTCGAAATCTCACCACTAGCGAAGAAAGACCCTCAAGATCCCCGCTTCACTTTACGCTTTGAGTTATTCATTGGTTCACGGGAATATGCCAACGCGTTTAGTGAATTAAATGACCCGATTGACCAACGGGAACGCTTTGAAGCACAATTAAAGGAACGGGAATTAGGAAATGAAGAAGCGAATGAGATGGATGAGGATTTTGTTGAAGCCCTTGAATTTGGCATGCCACCCACAGGTGGTATTGGAATAGGGCTAGACCGCCTAGTAATGTTACTAACGAATTCTTCTAGTATTCGTGATGTCTTATTATTCCCAACGATGAAACCCATTAAGCAAAATAACGAATAAACTTATAAGGATGTAAGACAAGTATTTTACATCCTTTTCCTTTTCTAGTATTATATAGATATCAAAATAAGTTTTATTTTGTCTTTTCTTATGGTATAATGTGAGAAAGACTTAAGCGGGAGTGTAGAAAATGAAAAAAACAAGAAGACGTTTTGGCGATCGTTACGATGGTAGATTACTTAGAAAAGTCGATCCATTCTATAAGATCATCCCTTATATTATGAAAACTCGCGTTGATTCACAAATCTTTTTTGATGATAAAATCATCCTTGAAAAAACGGAAAAATATATTCAAGAAAAACGGGCGCAAAATATCAATATAGGTTTCTTACATGTCGTTATCGCCGCAATGGTAAGAACAATGGCACTAAAACCACGATTAAACCGCTTTGTGTCAGGTCGTAAGATTTATGCACGTAATGGCATCTATGTCAGTTTAGCGGTGAAGCGAGATATGTCGGAAGATAGTCCAGAAACCACCATTAAATTAGAATTTGAACCTACTGATACGCTCTTTGAAGTAATGGAGAAAATTGATAAGGCTATTAGTGAAAACAAACAAGCAAATGCGACCAACGATACCGATAAAACGGCTAAATTAATCATGATGTGTCCAGGTTTCCTTGTACGATTCTTGGTAGGATTTTTAACTTGGTTAGATCATCGGGGCAAGATGCCTAAGGTACTTAATCGTGTCAGTCCTTTCCACACAAGTGTATTTATAACAGATTTAGGCTCTGTGGGAATTCAACCTGTTTATCACCATATTTATGAATTTGGGACAACATCGATTTTCGTGGCCTTTGGGATTAAGAATAAAGAACGCATCATCGACCGCAATCATAATATCGTTGAACAAAAGTATGTCAATGTCAAGGTTGTTGTTGATGAACGGATTTGTGATGGATATTATTATGCGAAAGCATTTAGAATATTCCGCCGCCTTGTAGAAAATCCTCACTTATTAGAAGTTGCACCGGAAAAAGTAGTAGAGGATAACGAAATCTAATTATTATGTTAGCGAGGGAGATATGTGATGTATAGAAGCGAGTATCCTCGTCCGCAATTTGCGCGCGAGGATTGGTTGTGTCTTAATGGGGTATGGGAATTCTGTTTTGATGATGAAAATGTCGGACATGCAGAAAAGTGGTATGAGGGGCATCAGTTCCCTTTAAAGATTCAAGTACCTTTTCCTTATCAAGCGGAATTAAGTGGTATTAATGACCAAAGTTTTCATGATCACATGTGGTATAGAAGAACTTTCTCTATACCTAATAAGTATCTAGATAAAAGAGTTATTTTGCATGTTGGTGCTTGTGATTATGAAAGCGAAGTGTATATTAATCAAAGACTTGTCAAACATCACATAGGTGGTAATAGTAGCTTCTCTGTGGATATCACAGATTATTTAACATATACCAATGAAGAGATAGTCATCTATGTCTATGATCCATCAAAGGATGAATTTATTCCGCGTGGTAAGCAATATTGGCATGAGGAAAATGCGGGTATCTGGTACACCCGTACTTCAGGTATTTGGCAACCAATCTGGTTAGAGTTTGTGGATGATGTACATATTACAGACTTCCGTTTAACACCAGATATTGATACAGGTACTGTTAAAATTGAAACTAATCTATCCAAATGTGCTGATGTTTACTTAGAAGTAGAAATTATTGATCAAGGACAAACAATAGTTGAAAGTTCAATTAAAGTAAGAAATAAAACCTTAACGATTACTTTTGATGTTTTCCAAGGTAGTATCGATGCGACTAATACCCATGGTCATGGTAAAACATGGAGTCCAGAACATCCCTACTTATTTGATATTTATTTCCGTCTAATTAGGGATGAGGAAATCATTGATGAAGTTAAGAGTTATTTTGGGATGCGAAAAATTCATCAGCAAAATGGTTTAGTTTATCTGAATAATAAACCTTACTACCAAAAACTAGTGTTAGACCAAGGTTATTACGATGGTGGATTATTAACAGCACCAAAAGATGAATGTTTCATCGAAGATATTAAATTAGCCAAAGCAATGGGCTTTAATGGTTGTCGTCGCCACCAAATGGTTAGTGATTCGCGTTTCTTATATCATGCGGACCGTCTAGGTTTCCTTGTTTGGGGTGAAATGGCTAATAGTGCTAATTTTAGTAGCGAGTATGTTAATAGAATGGTTAATGAATGGATGGAAGTAATAAAAAGAGATTACAATCATCCTTGCATTGTCACATGGGTACCTATTAATGAATCCTGGGGAGTACCTAATTTAAAAACTAACCCCTTAGAACAACACCATGTGTTAACCATGTATCATTTAACCAAGAGTTTTGACAACACCCGCTTAGTCGTATGTAATGATGGTTGGGAAATGTTAAAGACAGATATTTGTGCCATTCATAATTATCGGCATGGTGCTCCAACAAATATAGAAGAACATGAAAAGTTTCTTAAATCTTTAAGTACGAAAGAAGAGATGCTAAGTTCAATGCCAGCTAATCGGCCAATGTATATAAGTGGTTATGAGTATCAAGGCGAACCCATTCTGCTTACAGAGTTTGGTGGCATCTCCTTTGATAAGGACCAAAACGGGTGGGGTTATACAACTGTTAATGATGAAGAAACCTTCCTCAAGGAATATGAGCGCCTAATTCAAGCAATTAGAGCTTCTGATTGTATTGTTGGATATTGTTACACTCAGTTAACAGATGTTTTCCAAGAAGTAAATGGTTTACTAACGATTAAAAGACAACCTAAAGTAGATATGAATAAGATTAAAGCTATCAATGATACTGTTGGTTTCTAAGAAAAAATGCACCTTTCGGTGCATTTTTATTTTACGCTTTTATTAATAAGACTACCGCTTCACACATAATACCTTCACCGCGTCCGATAAATCCGAGTTTTTCACCTCGCGTGGCTTTGATGTTCACATTAGCTTCATCTGTTTCTAGTATCGCCGCGATTACTTTCCGCATTTCTGGAATATGAGGAGCCATTTTAGGGTTTTCTGCAAAGATGGTTGAATCAAGATTATTTATTTTATATCCCCGCTCCTTAGCAAGCAGATAGGCTTTATGTAAAAGAAGTTTAGAATCGATATTTTTATAAGCAGGGTCATTATCAGGAAAGTGCTTGCCAATATCACCTAAACCTAAAGCGCCAATTATCGCTTCTGTAATTGCATGAAGTAAAGCATCAGCATCACTATGACCAAGAAGCCCCTTTTCGTAGGGGATTTCCACACCACCAAGAATTAATTTTCTATTCGGGACCAATTGATGAATATCTGTAGAATGACCAATCCTAAACATACTATTCCTCACTTATCCTAAAGTATTTATCATAGAGTTTCTCAGCATAATAGAGGTCTTCTTGCGTGGTTATTTTGATATTTTCGTATGATGATAATACTACTTTTACTTTAGCATTTGTATATTTTTCAATTAAACTCGCTTCATCAGTACCTAGGTAATCTTCTTCTTTAGCTTTCTCATGGGCACTTTTTAATAAGTCAGTCAGACATGCTTGAGGTGTTTGAACCGCTACTAATATTTCTCTTGGTAGAGTTTCTTTAACTGTTTCATCTTCGATAACTTTAATCGTATCTTTAACTTTAACCCCAGGAATCGCACAGCCATATTCTTTCGCATTATATACAAGTTCAGTAATTAAAGTATTAGTGATAAAAGGTCTTGCCCCATCATGAACTAATACTAACTCTTTGGTAACTGCTTGTAACCCATTATAGACGCTATATTGTCTTTCATAACTTCCTGTTACAATTTTATATTGCTTATTAGTTATTTCTTTTTCTAACAATTTACTTATTACTTCAACATCAGTTTCATTAATCACAATGATTAATTCAGTACAGTTTTCATCCTTAAGAAAAGGTTTAATAGATAAAGAAATCAATGGTTGATCTTTTATCCTAAGTAACATTTTATTATATCCTAAATTCATTCTTGTGCCACTACCTGCGGCTAAGATGATGGCTGCATAACTCATAGTATCACCAATGTTGATTTTAACATAAGTAGTTAATTATTAAAATATATATGGAAGTAATTCCGCATCTTTCTTTGTAAGATCGTGATAAGATTTGATTTTTCTGATTGTACCTGTTTTACCTCTAATTAAGAGTGTTTCTGTTTCGCTGATATTACCTTTACGGACTACTCCATCTAATAAATCACCTTTAGTAATGCCTGTTGCTGAAAAGATGATATTGTCGCTCTTAACTAAGTCATCTAAGCGATAGATTTTTCTAAGATTTACACCCATTTCTTTACATTTTTGTAGTTCACGTTCAGCCATTTTAAGGTTTTCTTCCGTATCACCTTTAGCTTCATTTCTTAATAGTAATCTACCGTTCATATCGCCACCTAAAGCACGAATTACTGCCGCTGATACCACACCTTCTGGCGCACCACCAATACAGTAGAGAACATCGATATTAGTGTAGGGCATGCAAGTTAGAATCGAAGCTGCCACATCTCCATCAGGGATGGCATAAACTTTGATACCTAAGTTATGCATCTTTGTGATTAAATCGAGGTGGCGGGGTTTATGGAGTGTAATAACAGTTAATTCAGATAAAGGTTTATTTAAATGATGGGCGATATTAATTAGGTTATCAATAATTGGTAGTTCTAAGTCGATTACTCCCTTTGCCTCTGGCCCAACGATTAGTTTTTCCATATACATATCAGGTGCGTGTAAGAACGACCCTTTTTCTCCAACTGCAAGTACGGATATCGCATTATATTGTCCTAAGGCAACCATCCGCGTACCTTCAATTGGGTCAACAGCAATATCGACTTCATCACCAATACCGCTACCAACTTTTTCGCCGATATAAAGCATGGGAGCCTCATCAATCTCTCCTTCACCAATAACAATTTCACCCTGAATATTAATCCGATTTAACATCGTGCGCATGGCGATGACACTTGCTTCATCAGCTTTATTTTTGTCACCACTACCTAACCATTTATAAGCTGCTAAAGCAGCTAATTCTGTAACCCGGGAAAACTCTAAAGCTAATTCGCGTTTCATGTATACCTCCAAAATGTCTTGATATCATAAAAAAACTTCACGAAAAGTGAAGTTAACAAAAAAATATTAATAATCAATTCCTGCTTTAACGATGAAGCGATGATCATCGCATGAACAAGGTGTGACAGCATAAGTCATCTTGCAGTGGGGACACTGATAGACTAAGGTGTCCATCACAATCGTATGCCCACAATCACATTCAATGGTGGCAGGTGTGGGCATTGGATGCTTGTCCATTCCTTTAGCACGAACACGATCCGCAACTGCCTGATTATTTTCAAATTCACATCCACATTTTGATACAACTTTACTCATGTTATCTACCTCGCGGATAAATTACTGTTAAATTATAACAAATACTTCCATATATTTCAATCTCTAATATTAAACAGATTAAAAGGATATTCTGTAGGATAGGAAGTAAATGTTAGGAGTTCCTTAGTGGTTGGATGATAAAAACTTAGTTTATAGGCATAGAGGGCAATATTTTTAACATTATCTTCATTTCCGTATTTTTTATCACCTAAAAGGGGATGACCTATATGGGCTAATTGAACCCGAATCTGATGTGGTCTTCCCGTCTTTAGATTAACTTTAAGGAGACTTAGATTACCTTTTGATTCTAATAACTCATAACTTAATTCAGCATACTTTGCCTTATCGCTTTCTCTTGCCCTAACATAAACGGTATTGTTTTTCTCATCTTTTTCCAGAAAATTAATTAAAGTATCCTTTTCTATAGGTTTACCATGAACTACCGCTAAGTATGTTTTGGTAAAGGCATGGGTACGAACTTGTTCACTTAAGCGAGCTGCTGCTTTACTAGTTTTCGCGAAAACCATGACCCCGCCTACCATTCGGTCTAATCGATGAACAAGACCCAAATAAACATTTCCTGGTTTATGATACTTTTCTTTTAAATATTTCTTAAGTAAAGTAAGCATGTCCAAATCGCCAGTTTGGTCAGCTTGACTTAGGATATTAGGTTCCTTAATAGTTACAATAAGGTGGTTATCTTCATAAAGAATTTTCATAGTTCTTGTTCCCACCGTGAGAAGATTCCACATGGTAAGATTAAATTAGAGGTTTGTGTCCGTAAACCAATTTCCCCAGAAGTAAGTTTGCCAGGGTATCTCTTATTTACTGTGGTTTCCATGATGTTATGTAGAACTATCGAAGAGAAAGCAGAAGTGTAACTATTGATGATATAGAATAAAGGATTATTGCTAAGTACATTAAGAGTTAAATTAATTAAATCTACTAACTTTTCTTCAATACGCCAGACTTCACTGCTTGTCCCTCGACCAAAGACAGGAGGATCCATGATGATGGCATCATATTTATTACCACGGCGAATTTCTCTTTCGACGAACTTAATTACATCATCAATGATAAACCGCACCTTACTTTGTGCAAGATTAGATAGGTTAATATTCTCTTTTGCCCATTGAACCACACCTTTGGCACTATCGACATGGGTAACCTCTGCACCTGCGTAACAACAAGCAACAGTAGCTCCTCCTGTATAGGCAAAGAGATTAAGGACTTTTATTGGTCGCTTTGCCTGCTTAATTTTATCCATCATGAAATCCCAGTTCACTGCTTGTTCAGGGAATAAACCTGTATGTTTAAAGCCAGTTGGTTTAATCAAAAAAGTTAAATCCTTATATTTAATTGTCCAAGATTCAGGGAAATTAGCTACACGCCACTTTCCTCCGCCTGATTGACTCCGCTCATAATAACCATCGTACTTGTCCCAAATTTTAGGATTACCCTTAGACCAAATGGCTTGGGGGTCAGGACGGCGGAGGATGTATTTACCCCATTTTTCAATTTTTTCGTTATCACCTGCGTCAATTAACATGAAATCTTTCCAATTATCAGCAACTAGAAGCATAGTTCCTCCTAAAAAACTTATATGTGTTTTTCAAAACGAATATCATCATACCAACGATCAATATAGAAGGTAAAGTGGGGAATTACCCCTATTTGTTTATACCCTAACTTTTTATAGAAATTAATCGCTACAGTATTAAAAGAAAACACACCTAATTCAATTCGCTTAAGACCAATATCTCTCGCAAAGTTTTCAATGAAATCAATGGCGACTTTACCTACACCCTTACCACGGTAAGGTTTCTCGCCAATCGTTATTCCTAACCAAGCTGAATAACCATCTTTTTTTAATAAAAAATCTGGATTATCGGTTATATTAATATCACCAACAATCATATTATCACAGACAATAAAATAAGAATACTTATCATAACGACTATAGAGATTCATTTGTTGGATAATTTCGGGACTAACATACCCTAATGGACCTTGGGTAAAATTAGGTGAAATCAAATAATTGATTTCTGGGTCATTAAACCATTTAGCTAAAATGGCACAATCATTTAAATCATGAAAATTAATTGGCATAAACTTAATGTCCATATGCCCCTCCATAATTATTCCACAGAGCTCTCAAATGCCTTCATAACAACCTCTTTAATATTAGTAACCCCTACTAATGTAAAACCTTTTGGTACTTGATATTTATCCATATCCTTCTTTGGTACAAATGCCCTTTTAAAGCCCATCTTATGTGCTTCTTGGCAGCGAGCTTCAATTCTTGTTGCTCTTCTTATCTCTCCGGTTAAGCCTACTTCACCAATAAAGACATCAGAGGGATTTAGAGGTTTATTCTTATAACTAGAAACAATACTCATCAGAATCGCCAAATCACACCCAGGTTCAGTAATCTTGGTACCACCTGTAACTTTAATGTAAGCATCTTGGTTCTGTAAGACAAAACCAAGATGTTTTTCTAAAACAGCAATTAGTAAAGCAATTTTATTATTATCAAGTCCTGAAGCCATCCGCTTAGGGTTGTGGAAGGATGTTGGTGTGAGAAGTGCTTGAATTTCTACAAGCACCGGTCTTGTGCCTTCCATCGTCGCAACGACGGAAGTACCAGCATAACCTAAGGAACGATCTTCTAAAAAAACACCTGATGGATTTTCTACTTCGATTAGCCCTGTTTCACGCATTTCAAATACACCAATCTCATTGGTTGAACCAAAGCGGTTCTTGACCGCTCGCAAGATGCGATAGGATAAGTTATTATCACCTTCAAAATACAGAACTGTATCCACCATATGTTCAAGGAGTCTTGGACCAGCAATGGCACCGTCCTTAGTGACATGACCTACAATAAAGGTAGGGATATTTTTTGTTTTAGCCAACTTCATAAGCGTTTGGGTACACTCTTTTACTTGCGGTACACTACCTGGGGTGGAATCAATATAGTCTAAATAGATTGTTTGGATGGAGTCAATGATTAAAAACTGCGGTTGCAAATTCTCTACTTGAGGTATAACATTAGTTAAATTAGTTTCTGCATAAATGTATAAATTATCGCTTTGGATGTTTAAACGTTGGGCACGACTTTTGATTTGTTGGAGACTTTCTTCACCACTCACATATAATACTTTGCCATGCTGAGCGATGGATTCGCTAACTTGGAGTAGTAAGGTAGATTTACCAATACCAGGATCACCACCAATAAGTACTAATGAACCTGAAACAATGCCACCACCTAATACACGGTTAAACTCATTAATGTTGGTTTTAATTCTAATCTTTTCATCGATTTTTAAGTCTTTCAACTTTTCAGGTATGGTAATGGGACTATGAATAATAATCTCATTTTTAGGCTCTTTAATACCTTCGACCATGGTATTGTATTCACCACAAACAGGACAACGACCTACCCATTTTAATGATTCATTGCCACACTCGGTACAGTAGTAGATGGTTTTTGTTTTTGCCATATTTTACCTCCACCATAGTATATAAAAATTATATCGTATTTACCACGATAATTCTATGTATATCCCTTACTTTTTCATTAAGATCGCTTCCTCATCATAATCTTTGGGAGGAGGATCTTTATGTAAGAATAAGTAATCAAATAAACAAGTTTCAATGTCTTCATTTGTTTTTTCAATAAAATCAATATTAATGTTACGATTCTTAAAATATACTCGGTATTTTTCTAAGATATTTACTTCATCTTTATTATCCATTTTTAGATAATTTCTTAAATTTATACGTTCATTAAATGGTAAATCAGTTCTTAAATGAGGATAAT
>JAAYWZ010000088.1 GCA_012516175.1 Bacilli bacterium | reverse complement strand
TCTATAAGATAAAATAAAGGACTTTGATTTAATTTACTTACCATTGATCTTACTTCTCCTTCTTTTATATGTATTCTTAGAAGGAGTTGTAATATATATCTTAAGTAAATACACTCTTAAAGGTATTTCCTTAATGGACTGTGTAAGAGTAAACTTAGCAACCCAATTCTTTAACGCAATTACACCGTTTGCGAGTGGTGGGCAGCCTTTTCAAGTAGTCTATTTTCATAGTCGAGGAATTAAGGTCAAAGACTCCACAAGTATCGTTGTCATGAATTTTATCACATATAGCATTGCGTTTGTGATTGTCGGATTAATGTGTCTTATTATTAAATATTCTTATTTCCATGTATTACTTGAAGGTAGTGGATATCGTTATTTAATCTTAGTAGGAATATCCATCAATATTATTGTGACACTATTTACAATCTCTCTCGCTTTTTCTAAGAAATTATATTATATTCTTATTGAAGTGTTATGGAAAAAAATTATTAGATGGCCAATTTTAAGAAGATTTCACTTAGATGAGAAAACTTCACAATTTAGTAAGATGATACTTGATTATCAAGTAAAAATAAGTGAGCTCAAGCAAAATTGGTTTTTATGGTTTATGACCATCCTAATCCATATTATTAGAGTTATTATTTTTGCGATTATTCCTTTAATAATCTTCCAAGCATTAGGTGAAAATCTAACAGGATTATGGTTAAACCTCATTGTCGCTTCAATGTTTGTGGATATCATCATGAGTTATGTACCAACACCTGGTGCTAGTGGTGGAGCTGAAGGTGTGTTCTATCTCTTTTTTAATTTATTCTTTAAAACTATGGTTGTGCCAGGATTATTGTTATGGCGTCTGATAACTTATTATTTATATATTGTTGCTGGATTCATCGCTCTGGTAACTTTGAATTATCAGAATAATCTTAAAGATTTAAATTATGATAATGTTTATGATATCGAGGAGGAGAATAGCTTTGAATGAGAAGAAGTTAAGATATGTATATTTAGTGGTAGGTAATCTTATAAGTGCTTACTCCACTATTTATATCCTCCGTCCTAACGAGTTAATGACTGGAGGAATCACGGGATTATCAAGAGTTTTTGAAGTTGTTATTAAAGATGCTTTTTATTTGTCCCCCTTAATGGAACAATATTTATACAGTATTATATATTACATTTTGGCTCTTATCGTTTTGCTTCTAGCGTTAGTTTTCTTAGGAAGACAGGAAGGTTTAAGAATCCTCTTTCTCTCCTTAGTTTATCCGCTATTGTTATTCTTCTTTACTTTCCTAAATTTAGATCCCCTACTCATTACTGTAAAAACCACAAGTGGTGATTCTTTCTATGATATCTTACTCCCGACAATTCTTTATGGGGTCTTATCAGGAGTAGGTACAGGATTAATCCTACGGAGTAAATACACTTCAGGTGGTAGCGACACTATCGCAAAAATCATATACCGGAAAGCTTTACCATTTATTAATTACAGTCATGTCTTATTAATGGTAGATGCGATTATCATTCTCTCGGGTATCTTTGTTTTTGATATACGTGTGCTCTTTTATGCACTTATCACGAAATACATTAATACCCGTACAGTTGATATGATTGTCTTAGGAGTAGGTAATAATCGGGTAAAGATGGAAATCGTGAGCAACAAAGCTGATTTAATCATTCCTTTTATTCAAAATGCGATTCATCGCGGTGTAACCATTGTCGATGTTGAAGGTGGTTATTCAAAATCGAAATTAAGACAAATCATTACTGTCTGCTCGACAAGGGAAAGTTTACGAATCAAGAACTTCATTGCCTCAATCGATGAAGATGCTTTTGTCTATGTCATACCATCATCAACAGTATGGGGTAAGGGCTTTAAGAATATTCATCACGATGATTTATCGTAAATTATTAACGCTCTTTTTCACTAAGGAGGATTATCATGATTGAATACATCAAAAGCGAAATTGCCGCGCTCCTCAATAAACAGTATCCCTTTATTACACCAATTGTCGAAGAACCCAAAGATGCTAGTTTGGGTGATATTAGTATCCCGATTTTTGAACTTGCGAAAAAGCGCAATGTACCTTTTGATGAATGTAAAAGCGAAGTTGAGACATTACTTAGAGCTCACTTCAAAGAATTAATTACAGACATCCGTTTAGTTAGAGGATTCATTAACATCGATGTTAATAAAGAATTGGTGGCATCTCATATATTAATGGAAATTACTAAGTTAGATAATAATTATGGTACTTTATCAATTGGAAAAGATAAAACAGTGGTCATTGATTACTCAAGTCCAAATATTGCTAAACCCTTCTCAGTAGGGCACTTGCGCTCTACCATTATTGGACATGCTTTAGGGAATCTCTATGAAAAGTGTGGCTATAAAGTGGTAAGAATCAATCACTTAGGAGATTGGGGTACACAATTTGGAAAATTAATCGTCGCTTATCAATTATGGGGCGATAAAAATGTTATAGATCAGGATCCGATAAATGAATTAGTAAAGTTATATGTAAAATTTAATGAGTTAGAAGAACATGACCCAGAATTGACGGAAAAAGCTCGTCATGCCTTTAAAGAACTAGAAAATGGTAATGAAGCATATCTTAAACTTTGGAAATGGTTTAAAGAAGAATCATTAAAAGAATTTATCCGTATGTATGACCGCTTAGGTGTCTATTTTGACTATTATCTTGGTGAATCCTTCTATACTGATAAAATGGATGCGGTTATTAAAGAACTTGAAGATAAAGAACTCTTGGTTTTTGATGATGGTGCTTACGTGGTTCTCTTAAATGATTTAGTACCAGCATTAATAAAGAAAAGCGACGGTACTAGTCTCTATATTACAAGAGATCTCGCAGCCCTTTTCTATCGGAAGAAGACATATGATTTTAATAAGATTCTGTATGTAATTGGAAATGAACAAGCACTTCATATAGCACAACTCAAAGCTGTTGTGAAGAAGATGGGTTATGACTTTTATGATGCCATTGAGCACATCAATTTTGGTTTAGTCTTACAAGATGGGAAGAAAATGTCAACACGCAAGGGGAGAATTGTAAGATTAGAAGAAGTATTAGATGAAGCCTGCCTGTTGGCTAAAACCTATATTGAAAACAAGAATCCAAATTTACCTAATAAAGAAGAAGTAGCGGAAAAAGTTGGTGTTAGTGCGATTATTTTCAATGATTTAAAGAATCATCGCGTCCATAATATCGAGTTTGATTTAGAAAAGATGTTACAGTTTGAAGGAGAAACTGGTCCTTATCTTCAATATACTAGTGTTCGAATTAACTCCATCTTAAAACAAGTTGCATCAATTCATATTAATGTTGTAAATTCTTTATTCAATAAATCTCACTATTTTGAAGTCATCAGGATATTAGATAAGTTCCCTCTAACATTAGAAAAAACAGTTAAAGAAAATGACCCATCGATACTATCTAAATATTTATTAAGTTTAGCGACAAGTTTTAATAAATTCTATAGTTTAGAAAAGATCTTAGTGCCTGATGAACTAATTAGAAACACTAATGTGTTACTATCTAGATGTGTTAAAGTTGTACTTGATGAAGGTATGCGACTACTTGGAATGCAAGTAATTGATGAAATGTAGGACTAAGTCATCTAAAACTAATTGTATAACTTATTAAAAGTTGTATAATAGTATTAACATGTCGAGGAGAGGATATAATGAGTAAGATTAAAAAAGCGGTAATACCCGCAGCTGGTTTAGGTACGCGGTTTTTACCAGCGACGAAAGCACAGCCAAAAGAGATGCTGCCGATTGTAGATAAACCTACAATTCAATACATTATCGAAGAAGCAGTTCAATCAGGCATTGAGGAAATTTTAATTATTACGAGTGGCTTAAAGCGTTCTATCGAAGACCATTTTGATAAGTCTTATGAATTAGAAGACCAATTACGCAAACAAGGTAAATGGGATTTATTGAAAATGGTAGAAGATATCTCCAATATGGTTAATATCCACTACATTCGCCAAAAAGAAGCTAAAGGGTTAGGACATGCGATATCCTGTGCAAAAGTCTTTATTAAGGATGAACCCTTTGCGGTATTATTGGGGGATGATGTGGTAGTTAATAAGAATGGTGATCCTGCTTTGAAACAATTAATTGACCAATACGAGCTTGTCGAAGCGAGCGTGGTTGGGGTTCAAACAGTACCACTAGAAGATGTTAGTAAATATGGTATTGTTGAAATCTCCAAAGACCATGAACCTATGGGACGTTTGTACCATTTGGTTAATATGGTGGAAAAACCTCCTGTTGAAGAAGCACCCAGCCAAATGGCTGTTCTAGGTAGATATATTTTAACTCCCGAAATCTTTCCGATCTTAGAAACTCAAGAGCCAGGACGAAATGGCGAAATCCAACTTACAGATGCCATTCGCCGCTTAATGCGTAAGCAAGCGGTATATGCTTATGATTTCATTGGTGAACGCTATGATGTTGGTGATAAATTTGGTTTCATCAAGGCTACCGTCGATTTTGCGTTAGATCGGGAAGATTTACGACCTCAAGTGATCAAATATCTCAAAGAAAAGGTTAAAGAGTTATAAGTTAATCAGTAATTATACCATACTAAACAATGGGTTTAGTATGGTATTTTTCTTGAAAATTCTATGTTTTTTAATTGATAAATGATATAATATTAATACTTATAAGGAGGATAGTTATGGACAAAAAAATTAATGTACTAATATTAACAGCTCCCTATGGTAATGGTCATTTAGCGGTGGCTAATACTTTAGTTGAAGAATTGAAGAAACATGATGATTTTACATATACTTTATATGATATTTATACAGAGGACTATCCCGCAACAACGAAGTTTATTCAAAAGTTTTATTACAGTACATATAAAAAAGGACTACAGCAACAAGCATATCGTTTCTTCTATTATGGTAGTGATAAATTATTAGACTTAAAGATTGCGAAACCTTATTTACGGTTTGGCTTAAAAAAGATGTTAAAGAAAATCGAAGAAACCAAACCTGATATAATCCTCAATACTTTTCCAGTAAACTGCACCTATAACTTACGTGACGAAGGAGTTAATATTCCTGTATATACCTTAATCACCGATTATTTTGCGAACTCGAACTGGATTAGTAAACAAACACGTATTCATTTCCTTGCTTGTCCAAATGTATCTAATCAACTAAAAAGAAGAGGTATTGAAGAGGATCAATATCGTGTTACGGGTATTCCAATAAAACCCATTTTTTATGAAGATACTACAGAAGATATGATTAAAGAACTAAAAAAGAAGTATCAAGTTCCGGAGGGAAAAAAGGTTGTTCTCTTAACAGCTGGTGCTCAAGGTGTTGTACCCAATGTGAATCGGATTGTCTCATATCTCACTAATGAAGATAATATTGAGTTATTAGTAGTTTGTGGACGCAATACCCGTTTATATAAACGTCTAAAGCGAAAACTTGGTCATCTAAAGAATTTGCATCTGTTCCAATTTGTCCATACTATGCATGAGTTAATGCGCATCAGTGATGTGATGATTACTAAACCAGGTGGCATTACGATGACGGAAGCTGCGAATATTGGTATACCTGTTGTCTTGTACCGCCCAGTGTATGGTCAAGAATTAGAGAATGCGATTTATTTCAGCAGTAAACGAGCTGCCACCATAAGTCTACAAGAAGATGAACTAGTCTATAAAGTTTTAACCATTTTAAATGATGAAGAACTACTCCAAGAAATGAAGAACAACATTAAGAAGATCGCGATTAAACATTCTGCAAAGCTTATCGTGGAACATTTGCGCACTGATTACTATAAATTCCTTGAGGATGAACATGCGCATCACGAGCATCAAGAAGTTAAAGCATAATATATATGAATTAACGATTGATGACCAAGAGAAGTTTAAACTTGTTGAAGACTATTTATTAGAGTACCATTTATTAAAGACGAAAGACATAACTGATGAGGAATACCAATTACTAAAAACCCTCGCTAATTATTCAAAAATCTATGCTAAAACTTTGAATTATTTATCATATAAGATGCGCACAGAAGGGGAAATAATCCAATATCTAGAGGAAAATGAATGTGCGAAACCTTTACAAGTTGAAATCATCAATAAGTTAAAGCGTCTTAATTACATCAATGATGAACACTACTGTAATATGTACATCAAGCAGCAATTCGAGTTAAATAAAAAGGGTCCTAGGCTGATTGCTAAGGAGCTTAAAGATAAGCATGTTGATGAAACTATTATTGAAAAAGCGCTCAGTACAATAAGTAAGAAAATGATTAAAGAAAACATCATATCTGTGATCAAATATTATGAAAAAATCACTAAACAAAAGACGCTAAGCCAATTAAAAGCGAAAATATTACGTAGTTTAACCCAAAAAGGATATGATTATGAGGATATCTTAAGCGAATTGAATAGTTATGAATTTAAAGACGATAATCAAGCAGATTTAATAAAAAAAGAATTTCAAAAAGTGTTCCAAAAGTATCAAAAGAAATACCAAGGTTATGAATTAAAAAGTCGGATAATCCGTTCATTGATGAATAAAGGTTTTGATTATGAAACGATATTATCCCAGTTTGATTCAATAAATTTGGAGGATTAGAATGGATCGCGATTCGATTGACCACAATATAGTGAAGTTTCATAATGGTACATTAGACGATGCATATAATTTTCTCGGTAGCCACCTTGTCTATGATGAGGGAGAGATAGTTGGTGCTACATTCTGTGTCTATGAACCTTATGCGATAAATGTTTGTGTTATCCGCGATGGATGTAATCCTTGTTCAATGAATAAAATATCAGACGAAGGGTTCTGGTTTCTTTATCTTCCTAGTGTTAATGAGGGTGATAAATATCAATACCTCATTACCACACAGGATGAAGCAGAAATTATAAAGTCAGACTCCTTCGCTTTTTATACTACAGAGAATAAGAGTGTTATACTAGATATTGAAAAATATTATGAGTGGTATGATGAAGACTATATGCATTTTCGTAAAAACCGTAATTATCAAGAAGAACCACTTGTAATTTATGAGTTAGATATTAATAACTGGAAGAAATCAATTACGACATATCAAGATTTAAGTAAAGAGTTAATTCCTTATTTAATAGAGCATGGATTCACTCATGTAGAATTAATCTCACTATTAAATGAAGGAATCTTAGCCCCAAATAGTCAATTTGGTGAAGGAAAAAGCTTAATGAGTTTTATCGATGAATGTCATAAACATAATATTGGTATATTTTTGGATTTTCCTTCCGCATATTTTGAAGATGTTATAAAAGGTATTACGAAGAATAACCAAAATGCTGATTTAAGTGAATATTTATCGATACTAGTGTCAGCTCTATCATTTTGGTGTCTGTATTATCATATCGATGGTATTCGTCTTAATAATCTTAGTGACATCATTTACTTCCAAGGCGATATTAGCCATGGAATTAATCTTAAAGGTTTAAAGTTTCTGCGCACTTTAAATGATCGCTTATCTAATCTACATCCTGATATCTTATTAATCGCAGGTGAGACGATTGATTTCCCTAATGTGACAAGAAGGGTATGTGATCATGGTTTAGGTTTCCATTATCAATGGGATAATGGATGGATGAAGGATATATTAGATTTTTTTGAAGAGGAACCGTTATTTAGAAAGTATCTTTCCTACAACCTCAACTTAAGCCTAATGCGTCCCTTTTCGCAAAAAACTATTATTCCTTTAGCACATACGATGTTTAATATCAGGAAAACAGCTTTAATTAAACGGATGTCTGGCGATTTAACCGAACGGTTCCAAAACTTAAGGGTATTGATTGGTTTGCTTTTTACCTATCCCTGTAAAAAACTATTATATATGGGTAATGAATTTGCCCAAATGAATGATTATTATAGTAGTTATGAACTTGATTGGTACTTATATCAATATTCACCACATATCCTTTATAATAATTACATTAAGGCACTAATTAAACTATATCGGGAAGAAAAAGCTTTATATGAAACAGATCACTCTAAATCAGGTTTTATTTGGATAAATCAAGATCATGAAGAACATAGTGTCTTTTCCTATGTTAGGCTTAGTAAGAATCATAAAGAGATCCTAATTATTGTGATTAATGCAACTCCATTATTATATAAAGAATATAAGTTAGGTGTACCTTATCAAGGTGAGTTTAAAGAAATCTTAAATAGTAATCATGAGGATTTTGGTGGTAATCATATTGTTAATGATGGTATTATAGCTACAACAGAGGAAAACTACTTAGGATTTAAATATACACTTAAGCTCTGTTTACCACCATTAGGAATAATTGTCCTAAAAAGAACAAGTAATTAAAGAAAAGACTCTGTAATACTAAGTGAATAGTATTATAGAGTCTTTTTAATATTATCACCTGTAACCTAATAGCGATTTTTATTTGAAAATATGGATAGATTATAATATACTAATAAAGGAATACAAGGAGGATAAATGAATTATAACCATGAAAGTTAAAGTAACAGGAAACTATGATGATCGTTTAAAGATTGCCATCCATAGATTATTAAGGGCTTTTAAACGCAATGCACAGTTAGTTAATGAGAATCCTGATATTGATATAAATATTATTATCGAAGATAATCTTAATCTAGTAACAGTAAATGTTTGGTCTAATGAAGAACATATTACTTTAGAAGAAGCAGTGAAAGAAGATAACGACCGTAAATATCTTATTCTTAAAGTTTTATATAAACTGTTGTCAAAAATTTTTATGAAAGAGTTAGCATATGGTGTGTTAACAGGAATTAGACCAACAAAATTAGTCCATATGTATAAAACTAAATTAACTGATGATGAAATTAGGAAGATATTGATTAATAAATACATGGTGAAAGAAGCTAAAGCTAACCTTTTACTTGAAGTAGTTAATAATCAATATCGCAACATTGGTAATATAACTAGCTTTAAGGATGAAGTAAGCATTTATATTACTATCCCATTTTGTCCTTCTAGGTGGGTATATTGTTCCTTTACTAGTTATCCCAATAATTATCAAAGAGTGAGTCAAGAAGCTTATCTTGATGCTTTATTAGCTGAGATTGAAACTGTTGGCAATTATTTACGTGAGAAGAAGATTTCTATCACCACTATCTATGTTGGCGGGGGAACACCAACAGCTTTATCGGAAACTAATCTAGAAAGATTATTAATTGGTATTAAGAAATACTTGTTAGATAATCATGTTAGAGAATATACGATTGAGTGTGGTAGACCAGATACGATTAATGAACTGAAGTTACAACTATTAAAACAATATAACGTATCAAGAATAAGTATCAACCCACAAACCTTTAACGATGAAACATTAAGAAGCATGAATCGTACCCATTCCACCTGTGATATCATAAATACCTATAGATTAGCACGCGAAAAAGGTTTAGAAAATATAAACATGGATTTAATTATTGGTTTACCAGGTGAAAAGTTTGAAACTTATATTGATTCATTAAATAAAGTACTAACATTAGACCCAGAGAATATCACGATTCATTATCTAGCAGAAAAACGTAATTCTGATTTACATAATCAGATAATTGATTATGAGAATCATGAATATCAACATTTCTTTGATTATGCATATCAGACCTTAAAAGAACATCGATATATCCCTTACTATCTCTATCGGCAGAAACATATAACTGGTAATCTAGAGAATGTTGGTTATTGTAAAGTAGGTAATGAATGTTTATATAACATTTTGATGATTGAAGAAGCGCAAACCATTATAGGCTTAGGATGTAATGCGTCAACAAAGTTTAGTGATTATCATTTAATTCTTAATCCAAAGGATTTAATTAGTTATATGAACAGTTATAAAGGATATCTTGATAAAAAACTAGAATATCTTGAAGAAATGAGGAATCGAAATGGCGGATCTATTTACAATGAACACGAATACGAATAAGATTGCGGATGTAAAAGATAAGGAAACTATCTCAATTTATGCGAAGATTGAGAGCGTTAACGTTGGTCAAACCCAAAATCAATCAGATTATTTAAACTTTCAATTAATGGATGAAACTGGGACCATCTTTGCGAAGAAGTGGAATATCACCGAAGAAGAAAAGAAACAGTTTAAGATAGGTGATATTGTCCATATTACTGGTCATGGTAATGAGTTTAATGGGAAAACACAAATCATCATTGATAGTATCAGAATTGTTGATGATAGTGAAGACATTAATCTAGAAAATTTCTATAAAACCGCACCATTAACTAAAGAGGAGATTAGAAAGAACATCATTGGGTTTATTAGTAAGATAAAAAATTCTAAACTCCAACTAATAACCAAAACCCTGTTTGAACGTTATGAAGAAAGCTACTTAACATATCCCGCTGCTTCTAAAAATCATCATGCCTATATTTCTGGTTTAGGATATCATGTACTTACCATGCTTAAGATTGCTCGTTCATTGGTTGGTATCTATCCAAATGTGAATGAAGATTTATTGTATGCTGGTATTATTCTTCATGATATCGGTAAGGTAATCGAATTATCTGATTATCGTAATCCAGAATATACAACCATTGGCAAGTTAATCGGTCACATTAATATCGCATTTGAAATCATTGGACAAACCGCCAAGGAATTAGGTATTAATGGGGAAGAAATCATGTTACTCCAACATATTATCTTAGCACACCATGGTGAGTTAGAGTATGGCTCACCTAAACGGCCGCAAATCTTAGAAGCAGAATTTGTGCATCTTATTGATTTGATTGATTCCCGTATTAACATGATTCTCCAGGAATTAGAGGATACCCCTGAAGCTGATTTCTCTAAGCGAGTTTATTCTCTTGATGGAAGAGCATTCTATAAACATACGATAAAGTGAAAAAAGAAGGTTATTGTGATATGATCCCCTTAAAGTAGACAGTACTAAAAAATAAAATGTACTATCTACAGAAAGGGGATTTTTCATTTGGGAAGAAAAGCTAAGTTAAGTAAAGAAATGAAGTTAAGAATAGTTC
>JAAYWZ010000087.1 GCA_012516175.1 Bacilli bacterium | reverse complement strand
ATTTAACCAAGTATTACTAGCACAGTCTTCAGAGCAATTAGGAGCAGAGCCCTACGAAAGAACTGAAGAACGAAAGGCTTATCGTAACGGCTACAGGGAAAGACAGATGTCAACCAGAGTTGGCAGCTTTACCCTAAGAGTGCCCAGGCATAGAAATGGGCAATTTAGCACAGAACTATTTGCCAGATATCAACGCAGCGAACAGGCCTTAGTGCTGGCAATGATGGAGATGGTAGTAAACGGCGTATCCACAAGAAAAGTAGAGAAAATTACTGAGGAGCTTTGCGGTAAGAAGTTCTCTAAATCCACCGTTTCAGAGCTCTGCAAGGGTCTAGATCCCATAGTAGAGGCCTTTAAAACCAGGCCCCTGAAGGCCCATTATCCCTTTGTACAGGTAGATGCCCTCTACCTTAAGGTTCGGGAGAATGGCCGCGTTGAATCAAAGGGGCTACTTGTGGCTGTAGGCATCAATGAAGAAGGCTACAGGGAGATCATAGGCTTTAGTCTTGCCAACAGCGAAACTGAGGATAGCTGGGGAGCCTTCTTTAATTCGCTCAAGGAACGAGGGCTTAAAGATGTCAGGCTGGTTACCTCTGATAACCATAAAGGGCTTGTAAATGCGGTTAGGAAGCATTTTCAGGGGGCTAGCTGGCAGCGTTGTCAGACCCATTTTTCCAAGAATGTAATTGACAGTACGCCAAAATCCTTGCAACCTGAGATCAAGGAAGATTTAAGAAATCTCTATGATGCCATCGATATTGAAAGCGCACGTAAGTACAGGGATCTAATGTTTGCGAAGTATGAAGCAAAAGCACCAAAAGCTGTAGCTATCCTGGATGAAGGTTTCGATGATGTCACTGCGGTCTTATCCTTGCCGCTTTACTACCGTAAACGCCTGCGTACTACCAATGGAGTAGAGAGGCTAAACCAGGAGATCAGAAGACGTGAGCGTGTCATTAGAATATTTCCTAATGAAGCATCTGTCATTCGTCTGATGGGTGCACTACTCATGGAGCAGGACGAAAAATGGCAGACAGGACGTAAGTACCTTGATATGGCTTTGTACTACCGAGAACAAGATGAAACTGCCAACAAGGAGGTAGCCTAGCAGGGAGCGCATTTATTCCACGGTCCGATTGACACGGGGGCCCCTGTCCCCTCTGGACACCCCTTTATGGCGGAATTAACCCTATGGGGGCGGTTATTTCCGCCCCGAGATTATACCAGAGGGGGCTCCCCCGTATCAATCGGCTTTCGCGGCATAAAAGCTTACGTTTTTCAAGGTGCGAAATTCTACTTTTTTAAAAGTAGCAAAGATATTTTACTACCGAGGTAATTTACACACTATTTTGGACTTGACTTATACCTTGCCCCCTTATACTATAAACTATCGTTATTTTTATGTAAGGTATTATCAAATAAATAACTGGTCAATCGAAGTTTCAAAAATCTGAATAAATCATCGTTATAATGGAGTATTTTGAACAATGAAATTTTTGAAACTTCCTAATACGGCATTAATCTTTAAACGTTGACAAGCTGAGAGTGAACTGAATTTTGCCAGAATTCCAACAGTTTATATAGAATGGTAAAGGCCAGAAAAGTAGCTAACTAATCTTACATCAACACTCTGGCCTTTACCTACTTTATAATTTAATGTATTAAGCTTATTTAATTCCTACGCTATCATAGTAATCATATAATTGGTTTGCTATTTCATCAATTACTTTTTGTAAACCAGCTTTTTCTAATTCTGTACGGTATTCCGTAACAAGCTGTTCTGCATCTCCCATGCCGTAAATAATCTGACTATGATATTGTGCTTTTATCTGTTCAATTGCTGCTAACTCCGCTTTTATAGGATCTTTATCTAAGAAAAAGGGAGTGTGGATATTAGGCTGCTCAATTGAACCGAAGTAATCATTGATTGGCTCCCAGCCGTCCCAATCAACAAGCGGGGGATATACCATTTCAGGATTTCTGAATGCCCAATTTGCATAATCCCATCCTTTAACTTCTGTGGGATCCAACCCTTCCGCTGGAATAACAACTTCCCCCTCGCCGTTTAACGACCAGTGTTTGCCCTCAATTCCATAAAAATTTAAGTCATAGGCAGTGCGATCGTTACGTATAAGTTCTATCGCAGCAATAGTATTCTCTGGATACTTTGCAGACTTGGGTACAGAAAATGCATTGTTTGTAGAGACATTAGGTACAGCAACATTTGTCATTTTAGTGAATGGGAAATAGCCAAACTCAGCAGGATTACCCTCTTTTATCTGTCCAACAATAACACCTCTTGCACCAGCTGGATTAGCCCAGTGTGCAGCACCTGTTCCAGCCTTGATGGTATCCTCGGTATTTACGGTACTACTTATAGCATCTGGAGGCCAATACCCAGCCTTTTGCCATTCCTCTGCATTCTTAGCCATTTTCATAAAGGTATCAGAATGGACAAATGAAACTACGTTGCGAGGGGTATCATAACCTTGTACTTTTACAATAAGTCCCTCTTCACCAGCAATATGGTAAAAATCCCCATCATACCAAGCTGAGCGTTCAATAATGTTGGCTCCGGTACCATTTATTGGAGTAATATCTTTCTCATTCTTAACTGCATCAAAATATTTGGCCATTGTATCGATATCAACAATTTCTGGACAACCTAACTCCTTACGCCAATCTTCCCGATAGAGCATACCATCAGGTGTGAATTCCCTATCATTCGTAGGAAAAGCATAAATTTTACCGTCTACGGTTGCTTCTTGCCATTGTTGCTCAGTAATCTCACTCCAAGACTCTGGCGCATACACAGGTAGAAGGTCGGTGATATCTTGAAATGCACCCATTTTAGCATAGGAATAAAAGTTAGCCCATCGGCTTGTAAATATACCATCTATTCGCTCACCAGAAGTTAGTAAGACATTATATTTAGTTCCCCAATCTGTCCATGTAGTAAATTTCAAATCTATTGTTGTACCAATCTTGCTTTTTAAATAATCGTTAAATTCACCCCAAACTTCATCATGATCTTCGTGCTGATCTCCAACCGTGTACCATATGATATTTGCAGGTTCCAGCTTTGTTTCCGTTTCTAATTCCTCTTCAGTAGCATCGTTATTTTCTCCACTTGAATTATCCCGATTTACATCAGTTGAGCCGTTGCTGGGGGATGGCGTTGAGCCGCTGCATCCCATAAGAGTTATACATAGAGTTAGTAAAAAGATTACAGTAATGAGCGAGCACCTTTTTAATCGTTTCATTCTACTCTACTTCCTTTCCATTAAATATTATTAATCTATTTAATTATAAATAGATCCAAAGTATTAGATTTATGCCATTATGATTAATTGTAGCATAACATCAACCTTTTACTGCTCCTAATACTAAACCTTTTACAAAATACTTTTGCAAAAAGGGGTATAAAAGGATGATAGGGCCAGTAGCTACGCATGCCATTGCCATTTTCAATGAGTGGTCTGGTGGTGACTCGACATAAGCAGCTACATAACTTCCAGTTGGGGAATTTAAAAACTGTGCATTAGCAAGTAATTTATATAGAAAATATTGTAATGGAAACATTTTTTGTTTAGTTAAGAAAAGATTAGCATTAAACCAATCATTCCAATATCCCAGTGCAACAAATAATCCGATTGTTGCTAATCCTGGTGTCGCTAATGGAAGTATAAGCTGGCGATAAATTCTAAAATCATTGGCTCCATCTATCAAAGCTGATTCAACTATGGAGTCTGGAATCGAACGCATAAAATTACGCAATAATAACAAATTCCATGAAGAACACAAACTTGGTACTATTAATGCTAAATAAGAATCTTTCCATCCTAGCACACCTACAATCATTATATACCAAGGAATAAGTCCCCCAGAGAACAAAGTCGTAAAATAAAACATGAAGGCAAACGTATTCCTGTATCGAAAGTCTTTGCGGTATAGAACATAAGCGCCCATAGACATAACTATAAGTGCCGATATCGTTCCTACTACCGTTACGCCAATAGTAACCACATATGCATGCAGAACTTGTTCCTTACTTGCAGATATGTACTTATATGCATTAAGTGAAAATTTAGTAGGAACTAAATGGAAACCATCATTAACTATAGCATCCTCCTCCGTCAAAGATCCTGATATAATATAAAGGAAAGGAACTAAGCATACCAACGCAAAGATTGTTATAATAATAAAGCCACAAACATAGAAAGCTAGATTAGCACGCGGTGCTTTAATCTTGTTGTGTATTGGTCTTTTTTGGGTATATCTCATTTGTGCATTGCTTTGAGCATTCATTTCTACTACCTCCTCGACAATCTTTTTTATTTTCTTCGTTACATTATTTAAAATAAAGCATATTCTGGATAAAGTCTACGAATTACAAAGTTTACGGACATAACCAATACGAAACCAAAAAATGATTGGAATAAACCTGCTGCACTCCCCATTCCTAAGTCGAAATTTACCATCAATGCACGATAAACAAATGTGTCTATAATGTCAGTACTCGGTTGAAGTATACCATTGTTCCCAACTAATTGATAGAACAAATCAAATTGTCCTTTTAATATACCCCCAATCGCAAATAAGAGTAAGATAATAATTGTTGGAATCAAAAGTGGGATTGTTATTCGGGTAATTTGCTGAAATTTGTTTGCGCCATCTATCTCAGCAGCTTCATATAGCTCATTATCAATACTAGTTATGGCCGCTAAGTAAACAACAGTACCATACCCTAAGCCTTTCCAGATATTGAAAAATATAATTATGAAAGGCCAATATTGTGGGGAGTTATAAAAATTAACACGGGATTCTTCCCCTAGCCAATTTGATAGTAACGTATTAATCACACCTGTATTATAATTTAGCAGGTTAAACGCAAAAGCTCCTACTAATACCATAGAAACGAAGTGAGGTAAAAGCGTAATTGATTGAGCTGTACGTTTGTAGATTTTACCAGGAAGTTCTGATAGAATGATTCCGCAAACTATCTGAAAAAAATTTCCTAAACCAATAAATGCAATGTTGTATAAGATAGTGTTCCGCAAAAGCCGAACCATAGTACCAGATGAAAACAAATATTTGAAATTTTCCAAGCCGACAAATGGACTACCGAAGAGGCCATCATTAAAATTGAACTTTGTAAATGCAAAATATATCCCTGTCATCGGGAGGTAATTGAATGTAATAAAAAAGATACACGCAGGCAGAATCATCAAAAACATAACCCAATTGCGCTTTAATTCATTAGTAAAATTTCTTTTTGGTGCTAGAACTTTACTATTATTAACTATTGTCCTCATATGGATTCTCCCCTTTCTCAAGTCCGTTCTGTTAAGTTAAATGAAAATTGAAAGCCTCGGACTCCTTAAGGTATAATAGTTTTACCCAAACAACCTATTACTCCAAAAGGCGGCCGAGGCCTATGACTATTATACCAAAAATTAAGT
>JAAYWZ010000086.1 GCA_012516175.1 Bacilli bacterium | reverse complement strand
TTATTTCTATAACAACGAAAGATATCAATTAAAAACTAAAGGCTTAACTCCGATTGAATATCGAAATCAAGCCTTAGCTTAAACACTTATTTTATTTATTTCCACTGTCTACTTGACAGGGGGCTGTTTATTCGTATCTGTTTTATTTTTTATATCCATACTATACTTTTAATAATATTAATGTATAATAGATTATACATCTAACTATCCTGAACATTTAAATGATTGTTAAAGGACTTTTCAATGTTCATGTGCTTAATAATAGTCACAAACACCTAAATACGTTATAATCATAATATGAAGAAAAATTGATTGCACGTCACAAATGATAGTAGAAATGAGGTGGTTAACATGTTTAGTCATGAAGTTCTCGTCGCATTCGCCTTAACACTGATCGCTGGTTTATCAACAGGTATAGGCAGTTTATTAGCGCTTAATGCGAAACGGACTAATACACGCTTTTTGGCGGTTAGTTTAGGTTTTTCCGCTGGTGTGATGATTTATGTGTCTTTTATTGAAATCTTTCCAACAGCCCAAAATGCCTTAGTCAAGGGATTAGGTAACAACTGGGGTGCTTGGGTTACTGTATTATCCTTCTTCGGGGGGATGGCTTTTATTGCGATAATCGATAAGTTAATTCCACAAGCAGAAAACCCACACGAACTCTCAAAAGTGGAAGATATGGATCAAGAGGTGGAGCAAGTTAAGAATTCATCAAAACTCTTAAGAATGGGGCTCTTTACTGCGCTTGCGATCGGTATCCATAACTTCCCCGAAGGTATTGCGACCTTTTTGTCTGCTTTAGGGGATGCATCATTGGCGATTCCAATTACCGTGGCGATTGCTTTACACAACATTCCTGAAGGTATCTCGATTTTTGTGCCAATTTATTACGCTTCCGGTAGTAAGAAGCGAGCCTTTGTATATTCTTTCTTGTCAGGAATGTCAGAACCGGTAGGGGCACTAATTGGTTATTTAATTCTCTTCCCCTTCCTCTCGGATACCTTATTTGGGATTCTCTTTGCGGCAGTGGCCGGAATCATGGTCTTTATCTCACTAGATGAACTCTTACCATCAGCCCGTGAATATGGTGAGTTACATCTATCCATTTATGGTTTAGTCGCGGGGCAAATCCTAATGGCTGTTAGTTTATTACTCTTCTAAATGGAGTAGTGCTATGATTTATACATGTACACTAAACCCAGCAATTGATTTCTATGTGGAAGTACCAAACTTAAGAGTAGGTAGTATTAATCAAGGAGAGTTAATTAGATTTGTACCAGGTGGAAAAGGTATCAATGTCAGTATGATGCTTAAGCAATTAGGTGTCGATAATATCGCCATGGGACTAATTGGTGGTAAGTTTGGCAAATTACTTATGGAACTTCTTAAGGAAAGAGATATCACTACTGATTTCGTGGAAATAAAGGGTGAAACTAGATTAAACGTCAAAATTAGAGATATTGAAGAAACAGATATAAACTTAATTGGACCTGAAGTTACCTTAAGTGAAATAGAGACTCTACTTAATAAGTTAAAGAGGATTACTCCTTGCGATTACCTAGTTTTAGCGGGCAAGTCCCCAAAGACTAATGTGCCAATTGTTTCAATGATTGGTAAATATACTAAAGAAAATAACTTAAAATTAGTTGTTGATATCAGTGGAACTGATCTAGAAGCAATTATTAAATACCAACCACTCTTAATTAAACCTAATAAAGAAGAATTAGAAGCACTAATTAAGAGAAAATTGATAAGTATTAGTGATATCAAAGAAGCTTGTAAAGCATTAATATATGAGTATGGTATCAGTTATGTGTTAGTTTCTTTAGGTAGCGATGGTGCTTTATTAGTTAGTGAAGGTGAATCCTATTATGAAAAAGCTCCTACAGGAAGAGTATTAAACACTGTAGGAGCAGGTGATGCTTTACTCGCCGGATTCTTAGCTAACTATACGCAAACTAATAATCTACAAACAGCACTCCACCAAGGTGTAGAGTGTGGCAGTAAAGTTGTTTTTACAGGTTATATATAAGGAAAAAATCCCGTTAACACGGGATTTTATTTTGCGGCATAGAAACATCGCTTTGGTGAGTGAATTAAATCTTCATTTTTTAATTGTTGAATAACTTTACTAACTACCTTTTGGTCTAAACCCGTTTTTTCCGCAATATCACCAGGTCTCAATGGTTCACTGCTTTCTTTTAATACTTTTAAGACTAATTCCTTATTATCCATAAATCAACCTCCTCAATTCTATTACCTCTATTATAACAGATATTTCTGTAATTTAAACATAAATAATAAATTGAAATTCCCCTCCATTTCCCCTATAATAAGGGCGAGGAGGGATTTTAGTGAAATATCAATGTAAAGTAGAGATAAATGCGTCAAGGGATAAAGTAACAGAATTATATCAAGACATAACCTGGCAAAAGGAATTGGGACTCGCTCGGAAAGAGATAATTAAAGGTGAGCCATGGCAAACAGGAAGTGAAGCTTATTTATATTTTCCTGTAAATGAAAAAGAACTCGTCATGAAAGAAACGATTGAAGCGAATAATTTACCACAATCTTTAACAGTAATATATGAGATGGGAGATACTTGGAATAGATGTGTAAATCAATTTATTGAGAAAAATGGTAAGGTTATTTATATTATGGATGTCGAGTTTCGCTTTAAGGAAGAACTAGATATTCCTAAGATTAAATTCATTAATCAAACCCAACAAGAGATGGTATATTTTAAGAGTTTTGTGGAAAGAAACCCATAAATTTGATTGTAATCACATCTTTTTTCAACATCTATGGGTAAAATGGTATGTTGAGAAAAGGTGATGTAAATGCGCATTTTCATGATGATAATTGGATTTATCGCACTGGGTTTAGGCGTTATTGGTATCTTTCTACCATTAATACCTACTACACCTTTAGTGTTATTAGCATCCTTTTTATTCTTGAAGAGTTCAAAAAAATTACATACATGGTTACTAAATAATAAGTATCTTGGTCCGTATATAAAGAATTATCTTGATAAGAAAGGTATACCTTTAAAGACCAAAATCTTTGTTTTAATAACTTTATGGTTATCAATATTGTTCTCAGTGTTTATAGTATTAGATAAGCTTTATTTACGTTTACTACTATTAACTGTGGCCTCTATAGTCACATTTGTGATTATGAAACAAAGAACACTAAGAACTGCCATCTAACATTTTACTAAAATTAATTATTAATTAAGCAAATTATTGAGGTTGAAAAACCTCTTTTTTTGTTTTCAATTATATATATTTATTTATATAATTTAACAATTTAATTTAATTAAATTGTTAATTACCATTAATAAAATTTACTAAATTGTTGATAAAAT
>JAAYWZ010000085.1 GCA_012516175.1 Bacilli bacterium | reverse complement strand
ATCTATATTACTCTTTACGAAATTTCTTGCCAACTATATAATTTATACCAAAGCATAAACATATGATAACGGTAAAACCAAATACACTTAGAGCTTCTTCTAGTTGATAAACATATAAATTAACTAAAGCATAGATAATAACTAGACTGCCCATTATGAGACAATTAATTCCTAGATATTTCGCATAAGCACTCCGATTCGTAATCTCATTCGCATTAGCGATAAGTTCAATGAACTTATATTTCCAAACAAATAAACCTAAGAGAATCATAAAACTACCGATTATGATATATAGTACACACATATCTTTAACCTATTAATAATTGTTAACTCTTCCGCTTTAATTATAGCGATTTTTTTACAAAAATAATTAAAATTAACAAAAATTTAACAGAATTTAAACCAAGAATACAAATAACAGTTTTATTCATGCTTTATGAATTTTCTCAGTCATCCAATATATTTTAATAAAAATACCTATAGATATCACTCTATAGGTATTTTTACAAATATTCTTAGTTACATCATAAATCAAGGTTAATAAGGATAGTTTTTAGCTTAAGTAATTCTTCTCTTGTAAGGGTAATACCCTTACCCATTCTCGTATGTTCAGGATTCCATTCTCTAAGATCATACTTAGGTTCTTTAGAGTTCCAACTTACTAAATTTAATTCCTTTGTCCAACCCTTAGTACTTTCTGATAGGATTCCATATACTGCCTTGATATCATAGGTTACTTCAGCCATTTTTTCCTCCTTAAAACGATGTCACTAATATATACGCTCATGTTTATGATATTCTAAATACCAATTAATTAAATCTGTTTCACTCATTGGTTTAGCAAATAGATAACCTTGAGCGTAATCGCAATTCATCGCTTTAAGGATTTCTAATTGTTCTTGATTTTCTACACCTTCCGCCACAACTTTCATGCCTAAATCATGAACTAACTCTATAGTAGATTGAACGATATGACGAACAGCTTTTTCTTTAGTCATTTGATTAATAAAAAACCGATCAATTTTAACGATATCAACTGGTAAGTTGCTTAAATATGATAGAGATGAGTAGCCAATACCAAAATCATCAATAGATAAGCAAATGTGATATTTTTTGATAAGTTCAAGTAATTTACGGCATAAATCCAAGTTCTCAATTAATGCGGATTCAGTTATTTCAAACTCGATACATTCATTATCAATATTATAATGATCAACTAGATCAATTACCCGATCAATAAAATTGCTATCGAGTAAGTTCTTTGGTGAAATGTTGATGGATATTTGCATCTTGATATCAAGTTTAGCAAGATTACTTACTGTTTCTAAACTTCTCTTTAACACCCAATATGTTAATGTATTAATTAATTCTGTTTCTTCAATTAAGGGAATGATTTCTAATGGTTTGATTTCCCCTTGTTTGGGATGATTCCACCGGAGTAATGTTTCAATCGCGACTGGTTTACAAGTGTCTAAAGCAATCTTAGGTTGATAGAATAACTCTAGTTCTTCTTGATGTAAAGCATTTCTAAACATCCCTAATAATTCAATATTACGGAAACTTTCAAGATGTTCATTTTGGAAAATTAAATAAGGTACATTGTATTTTTGTGCCCGTCGGGCACTTACATCAGCATTTCTAAAGGTATCAAGCAATGAGTATAAACTACGATGGCGACAGACACCAATTGAGAAAGTGACAAAAAGTGGGATTTTATTTACATAATAACTCACATTCAGTGTTTTTAGCACTTTATTAATGTTTTCTTCAACATTAGGTTCTTTAATGGCTACCCAAAACTTATCTGTCGCAGATTGAATTATTTGTGATTCCTGCGGTAGAGCTTCACGAAGGTTATTATAGATTTGCTTGATTAAATCATTATAATAATCACGCGAGATAACTTCAATGATATTTTCATATTTGTTTATCAAGATGGAAAATGCTAATTCCGTATTTTCATCATCTAAAACTTCTTTAATTAAGTAATTTTTTGTTAAGACGCTGATATTAGGAATACCAGTTTCTTGGTTATGTGTTAAATAATCAATAATGCGTTTGGTATTGTATCGAAAAGCATTTGCCATATACCCAGAGAATGTACCAACTACGACAAAAATAACCATTCGGTAAACCCAATTCATCGCTTGTTGAGCTTCTCCCGTTTTAGTATCTAAAGGCATCAATGGTCCTAATAAAATGCCGCATACAATCCCAGTTAAAAGACCGCCTTTTACGCCAAAAACAACTGAAGCAAAAATAATCGGTAAGTAAGTACTATGGGAATAAACGTATTTTGTTCCTCCGGTTTGATAAACAAAGATGTAGACTAATAGTGACAGCAAAACAATAATGGAAATGTTAATGGCGATGGCATAACCTCTTGGATAAAGAAGATAATTTAACCTCTTCGAAAATTTACCCTTCATACTCTCACCAAACGCTTCTTTTTTTTCATTGTAACATATATCGACAAATATTGTAAACGAAAAAGTAACTAATGACTAGAAAATACCATCTTCAACAATAATTAACATTCATTTATTAAATTAAAATATATATATCACCCTCGCGGGAAATTTAACATATAATGTACAGCAATAAAAATGCTAATTGAGAAATGAGGAAGAGATATGTGTGGTATACTTGGATGGATTAATACAACTCAAGATATCTCTATGCAAATCTTGATATTAAAAGATATGTTAACAACATTAAGTCACAGGGGACCTGATGATACAGGAATAAAAGTTTGTCCTCATGCCCTCTTAGGTCATAAAAGGCTAGTAGTAATTGATCCAGAGGGTGGAAAACAACCCATGACAAAGATCATAGATGGAAGAGAATATACACTTGTTTATAATGGTGAACTATATAATACGGAAGATTTACGGCAAGAACTCCGCCAAAAAGGGTATACATTTCAAGGGTATTCTGATACAGAAGTCTTGTTAACAGCTTATATAGAATGGGGTAAGGATGTCGTTAAACATCTAAATGGAATTTTCGCCTTTGGTGTTTGGGATGAATATAACCAAATGCTCTTTATAGCCCGGGACCATCTTGGTGTTAAACCCTTATTCTACAGTATTAAAAATGATAATCTACTTTTTGCATCAGAAATAAAGGCATTACTTAAGCATCCGTTAATTGAGCCCGTAATTAATGAAGAAGGACTCTTAGAAATCTTTGCTTTAGGACCCATGCGTAGTCCTCATTCCGCAGTCTTTAAGGATATAAAAGAAATACCACCAGGACATTACTTAATCTATCAAAACAACCAGATATCATTACAACGATACTGGCAATTAGAAGCTAAAGAACATTCAGAAACACTAGAAGAAACTATTAACCATACTCGTGAGCTTTTAATTGACGCAATTGAAAGGCAGCTAGTAGCGGATGTGCCTTTAGGATGTTTCCTCTCAGGAGGATTAGATTCTAGTGCCATCGCAACTATCACTTCTAGCTATTTTAAGAATCACAAGAAACTCACTTTAAATACTTATTCAATCGATTATGAGGATAATGAGCAATACTTTAAGGAAACCTTATATCAACCCAATTCCGATAGCATATGGGTAAATGTCATGAGCAAATTCATACAAAGTAAACATACCAATGTTATCCTCAATAATCTTAAATTAGTTGAAGCTTTGGATAAAGCTGTTCTAGCAAATGATTTACCAGGAATGGCTGATATTGATTCCTCTTTATATCTCTTTTGTCAACAGGTTAGCGATACAGAAACCGTTACCTTATCAGGTGAATGTGCTGATGAAGTCTTTGGTGGATATCCTTGGTATCTACGCAAAGAGCTATTCTTCTCCAGCACCTTCCCTTGGGCACAATCAGTTTCATTACGTAAAGCACTTCTAAATGATCAAAAACTACCCCTTGAAACATATATTCAGGATAAATACCTCGATACTTTAAAACGAGTACCTAAACTTCCGACCGATAATGAGTATGAGCAAAGAATGCGGGAAATGTTTGTCTTAAATATTGAATGGTTCATGGTCACCTTATTAAATCGCAAAGACCGCATGAGTATGGCACATAGTTTAGAAGTGCGAGTTCCGTTTGCGGATTATCGGTTAGTTGAATATGCTTTTAATATTCCTTCTCACATAAAGCTTCTTAATAATAGAGAAAAAGGGTTATTAAGAGAAGCGTTAAAAGGTATTCTTCCGGAAAGTATTATTGAACGTAAAAAGAGTCCCTATCCGAAAACTTTTCACCCTCTTTATACCCAAGCAGTAATTGAACGAATGCTAAATATCGTACAGGATAAGCACAGTCCTATACTTGAACTAATTAATCCAAAAATTATTTATCAAATAATTAATAATATAGAAACTTATAATCAACAACCTTGGTTTGGCCAATTAATGACAGGACCACAGATACTAGCTTATCTTATTCAGATTAATACCTGGTTAAAAGAGTATAAAGTACAAATTAAGTATTAAATATAAATTTATGTTATATAAAAAAATAAGTCTGAGTTTACCTCAGACTTATTTAAATTTGGCTTCTACACGAAAGATTCTTTGTCCAGTTTGACTAAAACGTTCTTCATATTCAGTCATCACATTACCTTGAAAATCAGACTTGTGTAAATCAAGACTTATAAAGTTAAAAAACATGCCAAACTGGGACATACTTACTAAAGAATATTCAAACAATTTTTCGTTATCAGTTTTAAAATGGATTTCGCCTTCTTCTTTGAGAATATTCTTAAAGATTTGGAGAAAACTGTGATGCGTAAGGCGACGTTTTTCATGACGTTTCTTTGGCCAAGGGTCAGAAAAATTTAGATAGATTTGACTAATTTCACCTTTTTCAAAGACATTTTCTAATTCTTTAGCATCTACAAGCATAAAAATGAGATTAGCCAGTTTTTCTTCCTTTTTATATTTCCGAATCGCCTTTACCATAATACTGTCAACGACTTCTACACCAATGAAGTTAATATCGGGATGGTTTTTCGCCATCGTGGTGATAAATTGTCCCTTCCCCATACCTATTTCTAAATGAATGGGATTTAAATTACAAAAGAAAGAATGCCACTTACCCTTATTATTTTTTCCATCAAGAATCACATAATCTGAATGTTCTTTTAATATCTCCATCGCATTAGGAATTTTTCGTAAACGCATAAAAACCTACCTTGTCAAATTATAAATTGCCTCAGCATATATCGCAGTTGCTAGGTATAAGTCCTCTAAAATAGCATATTCATTTGGCTGATGAATTAGTGCTTCTTTATTGGGGAATTCAGGACCAAAGGCAACAGCATTTTTAAATGACCGTGCATATGTTCCTCCACCGATTGTCATAATGGGTGTTTCGGTATCATTAGTGTATTTTATATAAGCTTTATGAAGGGTTTGAACTAATTCACTCTTAGGGTCTACATAATGAGGTTTACTATCACTTAAAACAGTATATGTTAAGCCATACTTATTTCCTTTTTCAGTTAATACTTTTGTCATGTTTTCGACATCAGTGTCAAGAGGATATCGGAAGTTAAGTAAGAGTTTTACTTCTTCATCTTCATAACTACAAACGCCAACATTGCAGGTTAAGTCCCCCATAACTTCATGGGTGTAATCAAGATTTGCTTTCGTTAATCTAGTATCAAATGATAAGTATTGATATATAAAGTGGACTAATTTATTATTTGTTACTTCGTGTAAGAATTCAACTAAAACGAAACCAGCATTTAACCCTTTTTCAGGTTCCATCGCATGAGCACTCTTGCCATTTACAGTAACTTCAATTAATCCATTGTCTAACTCCTTGACGCTACCGCTATAGTTATGTTCCTTTAAGAATTTTTGGAAATCGTCCTTGAATTTGCCATCGATAACGGCGGTCGCTTTATCAGGAACAACATTTGTACGCTCACCAAAGTTAAATTTGTACAAGCCATCCTGACTAACTTTTCCAGAAAACTCACCTGTTAAAATACCCTTTTCCCCATAAATTAATGGGAAGTTTGCATCAGGCGCAAAACCAACATCAGGCATGGGCTCTTTTGTTAGATAGTATTTTAACCCCCGCCAACCTGATTCTTCATCAGTTCCAAGGATAATGCGTATACGTTTATTGAATTTCACCCCTAAATCTACAAGCATTTTTAAGGCGTAGTAACTACACATAGTAGGACCCTTATCATCTAACGCTCCACGGGCATAAATCTTACCATCATGGATTTCTGCCCCAAAGGGTGGATATATCCAGCCATCACCAGTAGGTACGACATCTAAGTGACAGAGAATACCTAAAATTTCTTCCCCTTCACCTACTTCAATATGGCCAGCATAATTATCGACATTTTTTACTTCAAAACCATCGCGTTTTCCTAAGTTAAGCATGTATTCTAAAGCGTCATGGATACCATCTCCAAAAGGGTGAGGGTTATTAGGATTGAATTCCGTTAGCACACTAGGAATTTTCAATAGACCTTGTAAGTCTTTGATAAAGATTTCCCGATACTTTTGAAACTCTTCATAAAAATTCATCTTTATTCCTCCTATTTATCATCATTTTCTAACAGTAATGCCAGTTCAGTTTCCGTGAGTTCCCGATACTCACCTAACTCTAAAGCATCATCCAACTTTAATTTACCGATTTTAATCCTTTTTAGATATGTCACCTGCTTGCCTAGAGCCTGAAACATGCGCTTCACTTGATGGAATTTGCCTTCCGCAATACTTATAGTAGCTTTATAAGGAGAAAGGACTTCTAAATAAGCTGGTTTAGTAGTAAAAGGTTCATCTTTACCATCAAGAATAGTTAAACCTCTAAGAAAAATATCTTTATCAGTTTGTGATAGTGGTTGGTCAACTTCGACATAATAGGTCTTATAGATGTCCTTTTTGGGATGCATGATCTGATGAGCAAACTTACCATCATTAGTTAGGATGATCAATCCTTCTGTATCAATATCTAATCTTCCACAAGGAAATAAATCATAACGTAAGTATTCTTCATCTAATAAATCTAGGACTGTTTCATGATAATTATCATAGGTTGCAGAAATATACCCTTGGGGTTTATTCATCATGAGATAAATATAAGGTCGGTAGTTAATCACTTCATTCATGATTATAATCTCATCATGGATTTCATCAACATGGACACCACTATCTGTGACAACTTCGCCATTTACTTTGACATATCCTTGTTTAACTAACTTCTTTATTTCATTTCTTGTACCATATTTTAAATTACTCAATAATTTATCAAGACGCATTTCGTCACCTAATTCCACATTATTTATCAGTTATTTATTATAACACGTATTAAAAAAAGAATAAATCAAGTAGGCACAAAAACAATGGATAATCATACTATACTAATGAACTACATGGATAAGGAGTGAAATAATGTATCCAAGTGGCTATCCTCAATTCCCATCCCAACCACCATTTCCTAAACCTGTAGCACCCATGCCACCAATGTATGCTGATGACAGTTATAATCTCGATGCACGTTTAGATCGCATTGAACGAGAAATCATTGAGATTAATCGTCGTTTAAATACTTTATCACGTCATGTGCGTCGCATTGAAAACTATTTAAATATTCGCGAAGACTTTAGTTAAGTAAAAAGAAAACGTGTTTTTTAACACGTTTTTTCATTTAAGAGTACTTCTCTTGTTAAGTTTTCTAAATCCTCTGCCATCTCTTTGGTTGTAATTTTCTCATCAAGGTGGCGTGTATAGGGTGATAGAAATTTAATCTTTACTGTTCCTTTTTTTAATTTACCAATTACTTCGTGGGCGCTATAAATATTTTCTGTACCGCTAATCACAATGGGTATTACCGGAACACCTGATTTTTCTGCTAATCTAAGTCCTCCTGATTGATATGGTCCCACAACATCATTAGTGATAATATGGGTGATTTCACCTTCGGCAAAAATCAACATCGAGTGTCCTTTTTTAATATTCTCAATTCCTTTATTGATTCCCTTAATCCCTTCCCGGGGATTTTTCCGATCAACGAAAACACAACCAATCGATTTAAACCAAGGTGCCACTATCGGAACTTTTTCAAACCATAAATCACCCGCAATAACAGCTCCGGTTTGTCTTCTTAATGCATAGCCAACAAAGTAAGGGTCAATCATACTAGGATGGTTAACAACATACACTACAGGCTCCGTCGTTAAGTTTTCTCTTCCCTCCACAATGACCATAGAACCTGAACGTTTAACGACAATATCACAGAGTTTTTGAATATACTTAAACCTTTCTTCAATTGAATATCGTTCTGGATTTTTATACCTTTTTCTGATTGGGATTAGATGAAATAATGCATAAAAAATCGCATTTAGATAAACCCATATAATTCTAAGCATAAATACACCTTCTTTTACACACTATCCCCATTATAGCAAATCTCCCTTAGAATTTATATATTACATTTGTTTTTCGACAAGAAAATTATTCGCTAACTCGATAAATAATGTTAATCAATTCAACACTCATCTTCATTATGAAAAAATCCTTCCAAAGAAGGATTTTTTCATTATTATAATCTACGTTATTATATAAATACGTTATTATATTAATCAAACTAATTATATTAATAAATTATATTATTATATTTTTAGTTATCCTTAACTATCTTAGCACACCGTGGACATAACTCATCATGGTCGATATGAGGAACTACTTGCCAGCAACGGCTACATGTTTCCCCAACCGCAACTTCAACTAAAACCTTCATTGACTCAAATTCAAGAGCCCTTTCATCGGCTTCTTCATAATCCTTGATTTCAAATTGTGATACAATGAAGATTTGTTGAAGGTTCGCATTTAATGATGTGAGGAAGGCTTTTGTTTCCTTATTCGGATAAAGTGTTAATTTCGCATTGAAACTCTTACCAATTACTTTATCATTACGGGCAATCTCTAAAGCCTTTAAAACATCATCACGGAGTGTCATGAATCTTTCATATTTATTAAGTAGTTCTTCTTTAT
>JAAYWZ010000084.1 GCA_012516175.1 Bacilli bacterium | reverse complement strand
TATCTAGTTTTGAGAGATCAAAAAGAAGAAATAGTCTGGTGGTAGTAGCGTAGAGGAAACACCTGTTCCCATTCCGAACACAGAAGTTAAGCTCTACAGCGCCGATGATAGTTGACGCGAAAGTAGGTCACTGCCAGGCTAGCATGCCTCAATAGCTCAGTTGGTTAGAGCACATGACTGTTAATCATGGGGTCCTAGGTTCAAGTCCTAGTTGGGGCGCCATCTCTCAAATGGCCTGTTGGTGAAGCGGTTTAACACACATGCCTTTCACGCATGCATACACGGGTTCGAATCCCGTACAGGTCACCATTTCCGGTCTCGTGGTGTAGCGGTCTAACATGCCTGCCTGTCACGCAGGAGATCGCGGGTTCGATTCCCGTCGAGACCGCCATTATCATGCGCCCATAGCTCAATTGGATAGAGCGTTTGACTACGGATCAAAAGGTTAGGGGTTCGACTCCTCTTGGGCGCGCCATTATAATTTTATAAATTACGGGAAGTAGCTTAGCTTGGTAGAGCGCTTGGTTTGGGACCAAGAGGTCGCAGGTTCAAATCCTGTCTTCCCGACCAGGTGTCGGCGTAGTATAATGGTCATTATACCTGCTTGCCATGCAGGGGATGAGGGTTCGATTCCCTTCGCCGGCTCCATTTTTTTATTAACAAACAATTAAAGTTGTAATATAATATAATTGACGGCGCCATAGCCAAGTGGTAAGGCACGGGACTGCAACTCCCTTATCATCGGTTCGAATCCGATTGGCGCCTCCATTACATTTTATATGCCTCAGTGGCGGAATAGGTAGACGCACAGGACTTAAAATCCTGCGGGAGTCAAATCCCGTACCGGTTCGACTCCGGTCTGAGGCACCATGAGTAAACTATATGGATTGTATTTCCATATGGTTTTTTTATTGGTATAATTGAGTGAATGATAATTAGAATGGGGATGCAAATTAATGCTGGGACTCTTAAATAAAAAGGTTGATTTAACTGAAGGACCAATATTAAAGAAACTCATCATTTTCGCCATACCAATGTTTATCGGCAATTTATTTCAACAGTTTTATAATATGTCAGATGCTTTGATTGTCGGTAATTTTGCCGATAATGATGCGTTTGCGGCTGTAAGTTCTACAGGAAGCATAACGTTCTTCTTAGTAGGGTTATTTAATGGTATTGGGATGGGTTCTAGTGTTATTGTTTCTAAATATGTTGGTGCCAAAGATCAGGATAATACCCGTAAAGCCATTCATACAGTATTTGCGTTAGGATTAGTGATGAGTATTATTGCGACGATTATTGGTCTTATTATGACGCCAGTTATCTTAAAACTAATGAAAACACCTGATTCCGTATACCCTAAATCATTAATCTATTTATCAGTCTACTTTGGTGGAATCATCACCGTTATTCTTTATAACATTTGTATGGGTATTATGCGTGCCTATGGTGATTCAACCAGTCCCCTTTACTACTTAATAATATCATCCCTATTAAATGTAGTGCTGGATTTGCTGTTTGTGGCTGCACTTCATATGGATGTAGCTGGTGCTGCGATTGCGACAGTTATTAGCCAAGGAGTAAGTTGTGTATTATGTATAAAACGGATGACGCATTTAACTGATGAAACTAGACTTAATTTGAAAGAAATCAAGTTCCATAACTATATACTTAAAGATGCTATTATCATTGGTTTACCTACTGGTCTCCAAAACTCAATCATTAGTATTGGTAATATGGTTGTACAGACTAATATTAATTCCTTTGGAGCTTTTGCGATGAGTGGTCAAGGTGCATATGCGAAGATAGAAGGTTTTGGTTTCTTGCCCATTAGTTGCATGTCCATGGCCCTAACAACTTTTATCAGCCAAAACTTAGGAGCAAAAGCCTATAATCGCGCCAAGAAAGCTGCATTCCAAGGAATTATACTTAGTGTTGTATTAGCAGAACTTATTGGGGTTATGATTATGTTAAATGCTGAACCACTATTAAAAATATTTATTAGCGAACCAGAAGCAATTAAGTATGGCATCATCCACGCGAAAATTACCTCACTGTTTTATGTATTGCTTGCTTTCTCTCATTGTGCTAGCGGTATCCTTCGTGGTAGTGGAAAGAGTATCGTACCTATGCTAACGATGCTTGCTTTTTGGTGTGTTGTGCGAGTTCTTTATGTCACCATTACAATTAGTTTTATTCCTAAATTTCAAGTTATTTCATGGGCATATCCGCTCACTTGGAGTTTAAGTTCGATAGTTTTTCTTATTATCTTACTCTTTACCGATTGGGTACATGGATTGGAGAAAAAAAATTAATCGACAAAATTCTGAAATATTAATAAAGAATTCAATTTTGAACGATAATATATGCAGAAAATACCTATTGACAGTACGTATTAGTAATGTTAAAATCTTATTCGCTTGCTTCGTTAAGAGGTAGTTGACAGCAAGTGATAACAATGCTAGAATATATAATTGCGTTTGAGAATTTTCCCAAAGGTTACAAGTTGACAATAACGAACCTTTCTGGTAAGATAGTTAACGCGTAAGACAATAGATCTTTGAAAACTAAACAGAACAAGAACCACAAACCTTTGAGTAGAGATCAAGTGACCGAATAAATAAAGGTTAGGAAAGAACAAATTAAGGATAAATTTATTTGGAGAGTTTGATCCTGGCTCAGGACGAACGCTG
>JAAYWZ010000083.1 GCA_012516175.1 Bacilli bacterium | reverse complement strand
CCGTAGAATGCGCGCCACACCGAGAGTGAAAGGGTGATTAGCTCAGCTGGGAGAGCATCTGCCTTACAAGCAGAGGGTCGGCGGTTCGAGCCCGTCAATCTCCACCATCACTTTATGCGAGCGTGGCGGAACAGGTAGACGCGCATGTTTGAGGGGCATGTGGCAGTTATGCCGTGGGGGTTCAAGTCCCCCCGCTCGCACCATAAAAGATCAATTACTTTGATACAATAAATTCGGTTTTATTAAGGGGTATTGATAGAAAAATGAATGAAAATAAAGGTTTTCAGCCAGGTTTAAGTTTAAATAAGTTCTAGATTATGGATAAAATCATAACTTTAGAGCTTTTTTATTTTGCATAATTGTAATAGTTTAGTCAAGAAGCTTTATAATGGTAGTTGTGACTCAACTAAATGGTTATATTGTTGATATAGTGGATTTAAGGACGAAGATCATTTTTTTAAATAATAGGTGATGGAGGAATGGTTCAAGACAGCTCCTGAATAATTCAATAACAATATTCAATACTTCAAATATGTTAATAATGTTAATGGTTAACATTATTATTAATTATTTTCAATAAGCTTGTTACATAATGTTAATCATTAAGGTGAATTAAATGGAAAATAGTGTTAAAATCTCAAGTTTGACAGTTTATAAAGCTAAAAAGCGTGAATTTTCGAAATATGATTAGAAAATCACGCTTTTCTTATTTTCTTTATATTTGAGTACTTTTTTAGTCTTGGTATTTGAAATAATATTTTTTATTATTTTTTTGGTTAATATCTGGTAATCCGTTCTAAATCCAAAAGATTCATGTAACGCATCTGTAAAATCATTACGTGTATATATTGGTACAAAACTATCATGATTAATTTGATAAAAGTTCATTTCTCTTAAATTATCAATTATTTCGTGATAAGTAAATTCATCCCCAAGTTTCTTTTCTAATAATCGATATATTATAAGAGCGATAAAACAAGTTATAAAATGAGCGATTATACGATCTTCACGACTTAAATGAACTGGTCTTACTTTAAACTCACTTTTCATTATGCGAAAACATTCTTCAATTACCCATCTATTTTTATTTACTTTGATAATCTTATGGGCATCATCTTCAAGATTAGTACATACTGCGTAAAAACCATCATATCTTTCTTCTTCACATATTAGCTTCTCGTTTATTCTAAGTTTACTTGTTTGTGCTACTTCACCATCAGGGGTTAAATGTATTTCCTCAACTAATCGCTTAAAATCGGTATTCTTTCTTAGTTTATATTTACTAGGATTAGTTAATATCAAATGTTTAGCACGCTCTATTTGGTTATTTCTAATCTTCTGTTGATAATTCTTATACTTTAATGAATAAGTCACTATTACTCTTTCTTCTAACCCTTTTTCATTCTTCCAGCGCTCTTTAAAAAATATCTTATTTACATCTTCTTCCTCATCTAATTCAGTAATATTGTATACTTTACAACTACCTTTATTATCAAAAAGATGCCAACCATCAGGATCTAATGCCCAGTCTTTAAGATACTTTGGAAGTTTCTTTATTGATTGGGTGGTGATATAAGCTCTATCTCTTAAATCATTAAACTTCTTATTATCGTATGAAGCTAATCCAGCGTCAGTACATACCACAAACTTTGATAAGTTAAAATCCTTGATAATCTTTTTCTCTAGTGGTTTTAAAGTTACTTGTTCGTTTTGACTACCATTATTAATACTAAACGCAAGTGGTATTCCATCACCATCCATAAATAATCCCATCTGTACTATAGGATTAGGACGATGTTCTTTACTTACCCCATATTCTCGAAAACCATCCTCATATTCAATCTCAAAAAAGAAGTTTGTGCAGTCATAATAGAGTATACCAGTATTTCTTTTAGATACCCTTGAACTGTTCTTATATAACTCAGTTTGTATATAATCGTTTTTCTTAGCGATTACTTCTAAAGCACGATAAATATGATGTAGTTCAAATTTTGGTTGTTCAATAAATTTCTTAGATAACTTATATGTGCTTCGCTTAGAAGAAGGATAGATGATTCTCGCATAAACTAAGCGTGATAATATAGAATTAAGGTCATAGGTAAAGTTGAATTCATCAGAAATATCTTTACATATTTTGTCTAAACCTAATTCATAATAAAGTTGTTGAAGAAAGAGATAACCACCATTAAAGACATGTTGTTCATCTTTCTTGATAATCTTATTAGGAGAATATTTAACAATTACTTCTTGTCTATCTTCTTTCAGTTTCTCATTTAACTGTTGAATATACTCTTTAGCCCATTCAATGGGATCACGACCGTTAAGTGTCTTTTTAAGTTCATCGTAATTACCAAGTTTTTCGACAATACGACTAGAATGTTTACCGTTGATATAAGTAGATTCAATAACATAAAGATTCATAGCATTTTTAGATTTAGTAATTTTCAAGCGCATAAAGAGAAACCTCCTAGAAACATTATGCCACAGTACTTGAAAAGTACTCAATAGAAAATATCAAAATTTGACAAAAAAATGAATAAAAAAAGTCCTTATAAAAGGACAATTTGAATATTAAATATTATAATGACCTTATAAAAGTGTCAAACTTCCGAGCTTGTTACATAATGTTAATCATTAACTTGAATTAAATGGAAAATAGTGTTAAAATAATGAAAATGGAGGTGAAGTAATGGATAATAAAGAAGTTTTTGAGCTATTATAAAAATGTAATGTAAGTCAACTGGATATAGCACAGTATTTAGGAATTACAAGGCAAACTGTATCTAAGTAGTAAAGGAGAGTATGTTAATTTATCTTCAAAAACAAAGATTAAATTAAAAAACTTAGAGAATAGATCATCTAATGATATTGAGAATATGATTAGAATTAATAAAAAT
>JAAYWZ010000082.1 GCA_012516175.1 Bacilli bacterium | reverse complement strand
TAATATAATAAATATTATTGAATGAGTTCCTATATAAATAAATCCTATTACCACTCCAATTATTACAATAGCTTTAAATGGATTACATAAAACAAGAAGAAGACTATTGAAAATTGCTTGTTTTGCTGTTACATTCATATAATAAATAATCGTTGGACTGTAGACAAACACAATAGTTCCTACAAAAAATAAGATATAACTTAAAACTTGAATAAAATAGTATAATAAGGAATCTTGTGGTTGTAATGCAAATACATTTATATAACATACTACAAATATTAGTAATATAAATATACTGATAGATACAATAACTTTTATATTTTCTTTGATATATGCAAATATTTTTCTTAAACTTTTATCTTCATCTAGTATATAGGATACAACACCCATATAAATTGGTGTAAATGGTATTAAAAGGAATAAAGAAATATTTACTAGGAAGGAGAGTACAAAATAATCAAAAATGTGCTCTCCAATTTCATATATGGTTTTAGGTTTCATTAATTAGCCTGCATTCTATCATAAGCAGCTTGATATACTTTTAAAGCATCTTGTAAACCTATTTGATTGAGTGTCTTTTTAAATGATTGATACTCACTATCTGTTAATCCACCATCTTTTAACCATTCCGTTTGTTTTTGATACATAAAGTCGTTTAAATTTGTTTCAATTCTCGATAATATATTTATTTCTTCTAATGTGTACGATAATAGAGGTAATGGTTTTGCTCCTGGATAAACAAATGGTTTTGCGACCTTTTCAAGACGCTCTAAACGAAGTACAGCACGTGGTTCCATATTAACTACATTTTTCCAATGATACTCACCTAAATACATAATTCCTAAAGGAGCATTTTTTAAGCGAAATTCATCAGCTGTCATACCATCTGGAATTGGTTTTTGAACAAGCATCCCCTTAGAATCAAGCTCTTCTTCATAGACAACACCTATAGGACCATAATTTATCTGTGCAGAGATTACTGGGTCATAAAAACGATCTATATAGGTAAGTAAAACTTCGGGATTAACACAACTTGACAATACGACAAAATTACCTTTTGATATTTCAGGATTATTCGCTACTCCTATAATTTGATCACCATACGGACCAATTAGAGGATTAAGAACTATATAATCCTCAGGGTTTGTGACAACAGTTTCACTTTCCCACCAATAAAATGCCCCTAATTTTTGATCTTTGGCTTTTCCTTTAGCAAGAAATGCATCTTGACTTTGACTAAACACTTCCATATCAATTAAACCCTTTGCAACCCAATCATGATAATATTCCGTTGCTTCACGCCAACGTTCCATTAGTGGTGTAAAAGTTATTTTGTCGTTTATTACAGTCAAATGTGAAATGTTCTCAGGAACTCCAAACGCACCATATAAATCACTTTGATTACCTTGCCAATTTTGGTACACAAACGATAATGGGATTTCATCATTTTTTTGTCCATTTCCATTCATATCATTATCCCTGAAGAGTTCAAGAATTTTACGGAATTCTTCTGTAGTTAAATTCAATCCATCTTCTAATTCATCTTTTGTTAGGAAATTTATTTTATTAGTATCTATTAATTTTCCTACCCATTCTTTATTCAAAAATAAAAGATTCGGATAAGGAAGTAGCCCCATTTCCTCAATCCTTGGTAAACTATAAATTTTCCCATCTGCTGATTTTAATAAATCTTTTATATCAGGACGATCTTCAAGGATTTTCGAGAAATTTGGCATATATTTTAGATATTCATCTAGAGCAATTATTTGTTTTCTAGAGGAATATAAAATTATCTCTTGTTCAGAAAAACCTGCATGATATATAGCATCAGGTAAGTTTCTTCTATCAGCCATAATTAAGCTTTTACTCGCTTGATATGATGATTCACTTACATTTATCCAATTTATATCAACATAAGTTTGATCATATAAATTTTTAAAGATCAACATATCATTATAATCATCTGCTAATGGATTTTTTGGTGCTAATATTTCAAATTTAATAGCACCTTTTTTATTAACTATTGGAGCATTCGTGTCTTCATATTGATAACCTATTCTTTCTAAACCTACTGGTTCCTTTTTTTCTTCTCTACTACATGAGACAAAAACAAATAATACTGAAATCAACATCATAAGTGAATATAATTTTTTCATATAATATCTCCTTTCATTTAAAACTTCCAACTAAGAAGCCTTTTTTAAAGAATTTTTGTATAAATGGATAAAAAATTATAATTGGTAAACTTGATACAATAATTGAGGAGTATTTTATTAAATTCGCAATCCTTTGTTGTTCCAAAATTGTATCCAAATCACCTGTTCCTGTCGTGCCCTCAGCAACTATTAAAATATCTCTTAATATTAGTTGTAAAGGGAATAACTCTTCACTACGAATAAATATAAGAGCATTAAAGTATGAATTCCAATGCCCAACGGCATAAAAAAGTACCATAACTGCTATAATTGGTTTTGATATTGGCAATATAACTGATAAAAATGTTTTAAACTCATTAGCACCATCAATTTTTGCTGCTTCTAGCAATTCCGTAGGAATATTTGATTCATAAAAAGCTTTAGTCATAAAAATATTCCATACACTAACAGCACTAGGTAATATGAGCGCCAAAGGACTATCAATTAAATTTAGTCTTGAAACTAATAAGTAAAAAGGAATTATTCCTCCACCAAAAAACATGGTGATAATAAAGAACCACATAAAGAATTTCCGATAAGGTAATTCTTTTCTAGACAAAGCCCAACCCGCTGGTATTGTCAATACGATATTTAATAAGGTTCCAAAGAATGTGTAAAGAATTGTATTTCGATATCCAATCCATATTTTCCTTTCTTTTAATAACCTTGTATAAGCTTCAAAAGTTAATCCTTTAGGATATAAGAAAACCTCTCCGTTCATAACTGCCTCAGGACTACTAATAGATGCAATAACTATAAAATAAAGAGGATAAATAATTAATAATGCTAGAAAAGCCATTATGATGTTATTTACTAGATAGTAGTATTTATCTACTTTTGCTTCATAGATTTTATGTTTTCTTAATTTCTGTTTCAATGTTTATCCTCCTTACCATAAAGTATTACTACTAAATCTCCTTGCCAAGGTATGAGCAAGTATTAACAATATTACATT
>JAAYWZ010000081.1 GCA_012516175.1 Bacilli bacterium | reverse complement strand
GAATAGTTTGTAGTTGGTAATAAAGAGGAATATTCATAGCTAAAGCTTTCATCTTATCAATACATAGATTAAGCACATTCAATTGGTGTTCAATTTGGATGATTTCTGATTTAAGTAAAGCAACCAGATAATTATCGTATTTTTGTTATCACTATTGGTTGAATTTATTAAAATGTGCTTGTATACAACATTTAACATTTACCTGAAAAGTTACTAATAAATATAATAATTTATGTATAAATACCTAATAGTTCCAAATAATTATAAATAGTAACTATTCTGAGTAAAAACTATTGTTTTATTACTTAGAGTGTGTTACAATATTCAAAGAATCACTTAGGCTCTAATATTAGTCCCTTCTTCTAAGGGTACTAAATATTACTCCTAACTAGAAGGAGGGAAACCATGGCTGACAAGACAATCAAATGTAAAGATTGTGGCAAAGACTTCGTCTTTACTGAAGGCGAACAAGCCTTCTACAAAGAAAAAGGCTTTGAAAACGAACCAGTTAGATGCCCAGAATGCCGCAAACAAAGAAAAGCACAAAGAACGAACACTCGTCGTTAATCGTGCTTAACAAGGTTGTAATTAACTTTACAACCTTTTTCTTTTTGATATTTTTAGATGCAAATGATTTGCATTTGCATCTAAAATTAGGCATAATATAAGATGTTGTTAACCATAATGTAGTTAGAAAGGTGGTCTGATGATGAAAGTAAAGCATTTATTATCAATTATTGGGTTCTCTCTTAGTTTATTTCTCTTATTTGGTTGTACTAGTAGTACTGAAACAGATGTATCCATTACGACCACAATCTTCCCTTTATATGATTTTACTAAGCAAATAACACAAGATAAACTAAAGGTAAAAATGATTCTTCCCCCTGGTAATGAACCCCATACGTATCAACTTAAACCTAAAGATATATTGACAATCCGCAATAGTAAAATGTTCATATATACAGGTCCCTTCTTGGAAGTCTGGGCTGATAAGTTAATTGATGTCTTAGATGAAGATGAAGTGTTAGTCTTAAATGTAAGTCACAACCTTGAACTACATCATGAGGATGAGGAAGAAGAACATGACCATGATGTGGATCCCCATATTTGGGTTGATCCCATCCTAGCAATGACAATTATCGACAACATCCTTGAATATATTATCCAGATTGATCCTGAAAATGCAAGCTTTTATCGGGAGAATGCTGAAAAGTATAAAGAAGAATTATCAAAACTGGATTTAGCATATCAAGATTTGTTCTCTAAAGTTGAACATAAAACGATAATTTTTGGTGGTCACTTTGTGTTTGGTTACCTAGCTGAACGATATGGGATTCTTCATGTTTCTCCCTATAAAGGCTTTTCACCAGATACTTTACCTACCACACGAAATCTCCATAACCTCATTAACTTAATTCAAACAACAGGAAACAAAACCATCTTCTATGAAGAGATGATTAACCCTGAAGTCGCAGAAGTACTTGCTCAAGAAACAGGTGCGAAACTCTTACCATTAAATGGGGCTGGATATATATCTAAAAAAGATTTTGATGAAGGTGTAACATACTTAGATTTAATGTATCAAAATATCGAAAACTTAAAAAAGGGGTTAAATTACCATGAATAGTATTCTACAAGTTGAAAATCTTAATATCGCTTATGGTCATGATTATGTAGTAAAAGATGTGAGTTTCACAGTTAATCAACGAGATTATGTAAATATCATCGGTCCTAATGGGGCGGGTAAAACAACTCTTGTTAAAGCTATTTTAGGATTAATTAATGAATATCAAGGGTCAATTAATATTCACGCTAATTCAGTTGGCTACCTACCTCAAAAAACCAACAATAATGATAAAATGTTTCCCGCTAGTGTAAAAGAAATCGTCTCTTTAGGACTCTTAGCTAAACGTAAATATCCTAAACTCTTAACCGCTAGCGATAATAAACAAATTGAAGAAGTACTAAAAAAACTAGGAATATATCACCTACGTTATAGACGAATTGGGGAGTTGTCGGGTGGCGAGCAACAAAGAGTACTCCTGGCACGGGCAATCGTAAATAATCCCCAAATACTTATTCTTGATGAACCTACTAGTGCCTTAGACCCTCATTTTAAACATGAATTCTATCAATTTTTAAATCGTTTAAACCAAGAAGATGGCGTAACTATCCTTCATATAACCCATGATACTGGTAATAAAGAGTCTGGATATAATAAGATTCTGTATCTAAATAGAACGATTCTTTATTATGGATTAAAAGAAAATTATCAAGAAATAAAGGAGCATCATCATGCGTGAAATGTGGGAAACATTAATAGAAGCATTAAGTTCTAGTTTTATTCATAAAGCCATCTTCGTTGGAATCTTAGTTGCGATTTCTTCCTCACTTTTAGGTATCTTTTTAGTTCTTAAGAAGTATTCCTTCATCGGTGATGGTTTAGCTCATGTTAGTTTTGGGACGATTGCCTTAGCACTAGTCTTAGGTATAACCCCTATATATGTTTCTGTACCTTTAGTTATTCTAGCATCCTTCCTAATCCTAAAACTAAACGAAAAAGCCGATGTGCATGGTGATGCAGCTATCGGCTTAGTAAGTTCCTTTTCCGTTGCTTTAGGTTATATCATCGCCAGTAGCACTAGTGGCTTTACAGTTAATCTATCAAATTACTTATTTGGTGATATTCTCTTAGTTAGTAATCTAGATATATATTTATCTTTAATATTATCAGTTATTGTCGTTCTTACAGTATTATATTTTTATAATGACTTCTTTGCTTTAACCTATGATGAAGACTTTGCTCAAGTATTAGGACTAAAGACTAAACGTCTAAACTATTTATTATCCATCTTGACTTCTTTAACAGTTGTCTTAGGTATACGTGTTGTTGGTACGATGTTAATCTCTAGTTTAATCATCTTCCCGACCGTAATTGCTTTACAAATAGCACGAAGCTTTAAGAAAACCATCATCTACTCGCTCATTGTCAGTATTTTAAGTATCATATTAGGAATTCTCTTGGCAATTATCTTAAATACCCCTCCAGGGGCAACAATCGTAGTAATTAATGGAATCATCTTTATCTTTGTCTATCTGTTAAAAGTATTAAGATATAAGTGGTGATTTTATGGAAGATATCTTAATGAGTAAAGGTCTAAAACAGACCAAAAGTCGCTTATTAATTCTTGATGTTTTAGATAAAGCTGATAAACCTTTAACTGCTGAAGAAATATATTGGTTAATCCAAAATGAAGAAGACCCCATTAATTTATCGACGGTATACCGTACCTTAGAGGTCTTCTTAAATAAAAATATCGTTCAGATTCCCTTAATGAAAGATGGTAATAAAGCTTCCTATATCTTAAATCGAGATGAACACCATCATTATTTAGTCTGTGATAAGTGTCACACCATGATTAAGATTGATTTTTGCCCTTTTGATGAATTTGAAAAACAAGTCGAACAATTAACTTCGTTTACTATTCTAAAACATAAATTAGAATTGTTTGGAATCTGTCCAAAATGTCAGAGAGAAAGGAAATAAGAAATATAGACTCCTATATTTCTTATTTTTTCTGATCCTGACTTAATGGTTTTTTCTGTTTTGGATTATTGGTTTTCTGTAAATCAACAAAATTCTCCGAAATCACAGGGATACTGATATCTTGACCAAGTTCAACATGATACTTTTCATTATCAATAACTAAGCGGTCATTGTCTTTCTTGTCTTTTAAACTCGCCATGGCATCCCTCCTTGTTAAATATATTATTTACCAAAGACGGAAAGACCATGCATTGATAAAATTACCATTCTGGATATATAATATGTTTGATTAATCTAACTATGTGAGGTATATACCATGACAAAAGTAATCTTAAAAAGTGGTATCAAAAAGCGAATTGAAAATAATCATCCTTGGGTGTATAAAAATGAAGTTGATCATATCGAAGGTGATTATAAACCAGGGGACATTGTGAATGTATATAATCATAAAAATAAATTCATTGGAAAGGGATATATTAATCCCCAATCCCAAATCATTGTAAGAATAATGACTCGAGATATTAATGAAGATATTAATGAAACATTCTTTAAGAAGCGTATTCAGAAAGCTTATGATTATCGACGTTTAGTAATGCCTGGTGAAAGTTATCGCTTAATCTTCGGTGAAGCTGATGAAATACCAGGACTTATCATTGACAAGTTTAACGACTATTTATCAATTCAAACTTTAACTTTAGGAATTGATCAGTATAAAAATCTAATTGTTAAGTTATTAATTGAAATCGTGCAACCAAAAGGGATATATGAACGCAATGATAACTCAGTTAGGTTATTAGAAGGTCTACCGGAACAAACGGGTTTCCTCTATAATGAATTTGATCCGCTAACTATCATTGATGAATATGGAGTTAAATTCTATGTTGATATCGCAGGTGGGCAAAAAACGGGTAGTTTTTTGGACCAAAAAGCGAATCACCATGCGATAACACCTTTTGTGAAAGATAAAACTGTGCTAGACTGTTTCACCCACACAGGAGGATTTGCGTTACATGCTGCTTGTCATGGCGCAAAGCAAGTAGATGCCGCAGATATTTCTGAAGAAGCAATTGAACTAGCAAAGAGAAATGCTGAATTAAATAAGGTTAGTAATAAAATCAACTTCATTTGCGCAAATGCGTTTGATTTACTAAAATCCTATGCTGATGAAAAGAAGCAATATGATGTAGTAATACTTGATCCTCCCGCCTTCACTAAATCAGCGAAAAAGTTAGAAAATGCCTATCGTGGTTATAAAGAAATAAATCTTAGAGCAATGAAAATTGTTAAACCTGGCGGTTTCTTAGTCACTGCTTCTTGTTCCTACTATATGACACCTGACTTATTTAGACAAATGCTAGAGGAAGCTGCCCTCGATGCAAAAAAAACAATTCGTGTTGTAGAATACCGTACCCAAGACAAAGATCATCCCATTTTATTTGGGTATGATGAATCACATTATCTTAAACTCTATATTCTGCAAGTTGATGACCGTTAAGTATTAATCTTCCAAAATTTTCTCATAATAATAAGGCAAGGAGGTTAATATATGGTCATCGAAAATGCTCTACATCAAGACTGCATTGATTTTCTCCATGATTTAAATCAAATCTGCTTAGAGTGTATTGATTATAGCCTTAATGCCTTAGATTTGAATCAAAGAAATCGTCTCATAAAACTCTTATATGAATGTAATAACTATACCCTATATACTGCACAAGCCTATATCAATGATTCTCCTTATCTAAAAGAGATTACTAGCCTTTGTGCAAAAGTAATTCAAGACACTAAAGAAGAATGTGAAAAGTTCTCAGATGCGAAAACCTCTTTAACAGCACAAGTTTGTGAAGAAACCCTCGTTATAATCAATGAATTCTTAGAAAATGACGAAAGGGACTATTAAGTCCCTTTTTATATTAGGCTAAATTTATACCTTCTTGATCGAATGCTGCTTTAAATTTATACATCAGCTCATCTTGAACTACTAACATCTCCGCATTATTCACCCAAACATAGACGCTAAAGTTGAGTTTCTTTTGGTTCATATCGCTAAAGAAAATCGATGGCCGTGGTTCCTTTAAGACATAATCTTGTTCATTAATAATCTTTTCAATTACTGATTTAACTTTTTCGATATCATTATCAATAGTAAAGGAAAACTTCATCTCTAATCTTCGATAAGGATAGGCTGAATGATTAATTAAACTCGCATTCGAGAGGTTTGCATTTGGAATGATGACTTTACGGTTATCAACAGTATTAAGAATCGTATAGAAGATGCGGATTTCCTTAACAACCCCAATATACTTATCAGTCTCAATGAAATCACCAGCACGATAGGGTTTTAGAACGAGAATGAGCACACCACCCGCAAAATTTGCCAAACTACCTTGAAATGCAAGACCAACTGATAAGCTAACCGCCCCTAGAATTGCCACAAAGGAAGTAACCTCAATCCCGAACATCCCAATGAGGGAGAGAATTAACAATATATTTAGGGTTACATTGATTAAAGGCGCCAAGAAGGTTTTTAAAGAAGTATCCACATGTTTCTTATCTAGGTGTTTATTTAGATGTTTAATTAACCATTTGATGAGTCTTCGACCAATAAAGAGAATTATTAAGGCATATAATACCTTTAAACCGTATGTTATGATAAGATTAAACACCTTTTCCATATCAATTTCGGGAAATTTGATCGTTGTTTGATAAAAGTTTTGCATAATTTTCACACCTCACATTTATTATCTCTATTACATATGGTAAACTAAAGATATGCTCATGTCAAATAATCTGGGTGATGCTATGAAATATTGGAAAGAGTCACACTATTTAGTATTAACCATATCCAAGGATTTTCATAATTTTACGATACTAGAATTATTAAAACATTATCACAGTTCAAAAAAACTCATCCATCACTTAAGGATGAGTAAAGATGTATTTCTTAATGGAAAAAATATCAAGCAAGACTTTTCTATTAAACTAAGTGAAAATGATGAGCTTAGATTACCCATTTTTATTGATGAGGACGTTGATTTTCTTCCTGATGATAAGCCGATTGATATCGCTTATGAAGATGATTTTATCCTTGTTGTGAATAAACCACCTCAACTAGAAGTTCATCCTGATTCGAAAAATAGGTTAGGTACATTAGTAAATAGAGTAAGTTATTATTATCAGATTACGAACCAAAACCATCGTGTTCGTTATATACATCGATTAGATAGGGATACAACGGGGTTAATAGTATTTGTGAAGAACTATTTTACCCATAATCTATATGATGTCCTACTCGAACAAAAAATTATCAAACGCTGTTATTTAGCCCTTGTCCATGGTCATTTAAAACAAAAAAGCGGTATAATAAATAAAAAAATCGGCAGGCACAGACACCTATCCGATCGTATGGTGATAGCTAATTCTGGACAAGAAGCAATTACTAAATATCAAGTTAAACGGGAACATAAAGATTATAGTTTAGTTGAGTTAGAATTAGAAACAGGTAGAACCCATCAAATCCGCATTCATCTTGCGTCTTTAAATCATCCCATTCTAGGCGATGATTTATATGGTGGTAAATCTCCCTTAATAACAAGACAAGCTTTACATGCCTATAAATTACAGCTCATCCACCCTGTTACGATGGAACCTTTTGAAGTAAAGATTCCTCTTCCTCCTGATATGGAGAACTTACTTTAGGTTTAAGTCGATTAATGAGATACATTAAAAGCATCGCCAGGCTAGCACCAGTTGTATCAATCAATACATCAATAAATGAACCGATCCGATTAGGAATGTAATACTGATGAAGTTCATCAGTACAAGCATAGAAAAATGCGAAAAGTAGCGAATACCAATATTTATATTTAGTATACGGTCTAATAATGTTATAAAAAAGGAGACTCAAGATAAAATACTCGGTAAAATGAGCTAGTTTCCTTATTATTAGATGCATAAATTCTCCTAATGGAGAATTAATATCTACACCGATTATATTAAAAAGATTAAGCACAAAAAGACTTGTTTCACTACTAACATTTCCTGGTTGATGGGAAAAGTAGAAGATGACTCCCATCCAAATAAGCAATAAGGATATTTTAAATACTAGTTTCATAAGCTTCTCCTACCTAATTTTGACATAATTATAACTGATAATTTAGTTGAATTCAAAATAAAAAGCTAAATAAAGTCGCAAATCAATATAATTATATGATAACTTGATTAGTGAGGTGTAAATATGATATCAAGAACTGAAATCGAAGTTCGTTACAGTGAAACGGACCAAATGGGGGTTGTTTATCATGCGAATTATCTGGTGTGGTTTGAGGTAGCACGATCGCACTTTATCAAAGATTTAGGATTTGATTATGTTGATTTAGAGAATCGTGGCCTGCTTTTCCCCGTTCGTGAAGTTCATATCGAATATTTTCGACCCTGTTTTTATGGAGAAAAAATCTATGTAGAAACTAAAGTTGTTGATTTTAACGCAATTAAAACCACCTACGAGCAAACTATCTATAATGATACTGGTGAACTTAAAGCCAAGGGTCAAGTTACTCTAATCTCTGTTGACAAGGAGACTTTTCAAATCACCAAGATTAATAAAAAAGCCCCTGACATCTATGCTGTTTATCTGAAATTGATTCATAAAGATTAAGGATTTTAAGTAAGTTACTTAAAATCCTTTCTTGTTTGTTGGATTATAATTTTGAATACTTCTTCAACGAAATTATGGATAACATCCACATAGTATTCCACTTCTTGTTTGGTGATGATATTTTTTTCATCACAACCATGATTGATATCAGTCTGATGGGCAATCTTATTGCGCCTGTCATAAATCTCATCAAGTAAACGAATTAGCCTAACTCCAGGTTTAATTATTCCCTTCTTTTTTAACATTTCTTCCGCAATCGTAAATTCATCCTCAGGGGTAATGATGTTAAGTAATTCTTTAATCCGATTAGGTGCCATAAAGGTGAGATTACTATTTAATTCGATTAAGGCATTGGTAAGATACATTTCAAAGTTCTCTTGGTCATATAACGCTTGTTCGATTAGTCTTAAAGGAACCCGATACTCATAATATCTATCTGTTTTTGGTAATTCGTTATTAAAGATTTTGATGAAACAGTATACATAGATCTCATGAAGAAAGAAGTCTAAAGCACTCATCACATAAACAATTTGAAATCTCAAAATATCATTAGCTGCTTCATATTCTTGTTTATTCATGAGATAATCTATTATTTTATATTGTTCCTTAATACGTGTAATGTTTTTGCGAAACCCTAGAATAATGTCTTTCGCTTCTTTATCAATATAATGGACGTTTTTCCTTCTTTTTGTCGTCTCACGGTTATAGAGGGAAGTTCTATTCTTCTTCATTTTTAACTACCCCACCATGTTTAAACTCATAGGTTGCACCATACTTACCCAAAAGGTATCCTAATTCGATGTTTTCATTATCTAAGACATCTTCAATTTCATATAATGAGTAACATACCGTGGACATACTTTTTAAATCCTTATCCATTAGCCAAATTTGATCACGACGGAAAACTCTTAAATCTAACAAAGTAGTATTATGAGCGGAAAAAAGCAATTGGGCGTTATTAGGATTTATTAAAGGGTCATTAAATAAATTGATAAAATATTTGATAAAGGCTTGGTGCATGTGTTTTTCAAATTCATCAAAGAGAAGTACTTTTCCTTCTTTTAAAACCTTATTAATTATGACTAATAAGGTAAAGAGTTTTTGTACTCCCCTCGATTCTTCATTGATGTTTATTTCTCCATAATTGTAGCTAACATAAATATCATTATCTTTATTTATAAAGGCTTTTATACCAATATCAATATCATTTAGATAACTGTTGACTTCTTCTTCAACACCTAATTGTTTGAAATCACTTAATGCCTGTTGATAAATTGTAGCTTCATCATCTGCTTCCGACATAATCACAATAATGTTTTTAGTAAGAAACTCATATACTTTCCTTATTAAAGGATGATCCGTATAATCACATAACAAAGGTAATAAGAGTTTCTCTTTTCCCATTTTATTTATTGCATCACTAAATACTGTTTTTAGTGAAGCATCGTATTTATAAGCATTGTTTTCTTTAAGATAGAGTATTGTCTCCTTTTCGCCTTCATAAACATATAAGAATTCATTCTTAACCTCATTTTTCACTAAATCTACACCATATACAAAACGTTTATTATCAAGTGTAAACTGAAGATCGATGCGGGTTGGTTCACTTACTTTACTAGAAAAGTGGGGATATACCTTTATCTCCTCAATACCTCGTTGAAGTATCGATTGAAGATACTTAACAGCTTTAAAGACATTGGATTTACCTGCCCCATTGGTGCCAATAATAAGTGAAGTAGGTAAAATGCTTAATGAAGCACTATTACGAAGATATAACTTATGTAAAGGATCCTTACTAGCAAGGAGCGATAAGATAATTGGGTCTTTAATGGAACGGTAATTTTCAATTGCTAGTTGAATTAGCAAGATTATCACAACCTTTCCTATTAAGTTTATTGTATGACAAATAGTTTAATTATTCAAGGATAGGTATTATAAAAAAATAATAGGGATGTTAAACATCCCTATTTATTATCAGCAATTATTCAGTTACATGTTCAGTTTCCGTTTTTTCTGTCTTACTCTTGAAGAAACTTGGTAGTTCCATCCCTGCCATTTTAAAGATATCTTCAAATGGTGGAAGTGACTTTAACATACCAGAAATGAATTTCGCGGTACTTGGTGTACCATCGCCATCTTTTCCGAGCGAATCCCAAACAGTAACTTTATCGATCTTGATACCTTTAATCGCTTCAACTTGTGCTTTAACAAGTTCAGGTAATTTATCGGTAATCATCATGGTGATTGCAGATTGTGGATCGCCACCCGCAGCTTGAACAAGTTCAGCGAAACCTTGAGCTTGTTTAGTTAAGATTGCATAAATACCATCAGCTTGTGCTTGCATCTTAAAGAGAATAGCATCAGCTTCCCCTTTAGCTTGCCGTCTAATTCGTTCAGCTTCCGCTTCCGCTTCAATTTGAATCTTTTCTTTTTCAATATCAGCTCTAACTAAGGTATCGGCTTCAAGCGTTGCCCGTTCCCGTTTAGCCCGCGCAAGTTCGGCTTCTTCTTCGGCCAAGTAGGATTCTTGTAATGCTTTAGCCCGTTGAACTTTTTCTGCGGTAACCGCAACTTTTTCCGCAATCGCTTCTTTTTCCCGACGATTTGCTTCAGAGTTAGCGATGAGAATCTTCGCATCATTTTCCCCTTGAACTGCTGCCGCATTGGCTTGTGCTACCTTAATCCGTTCTTCTTGTTTCGCATTGGCTTCACCGATTGAACCATCGCGGTTCTTTTCTGCGACTGATTTACGCGCATCATTAATCGCTTTCGCTGCTGCTTCTTTACCTAACGCTTCAATATAACCTGATTCATCTTTAATATCGGTTACGTTAACGTTGATTAGCTTGAGACCAATTTTCTTTAATTCTTGTTCAACGTTCTTTTGAATGTTGGCTAAGAATTTATCACGGTCAGCGTTAATTTCTTCAATATCCATTGTCGCCACAACTAAACGTAATTGCCCGAAAAGCATATCGCTAGCTAATGCTTTAATATCATTGTGGCTTAAACCAAGTAAGCGTTCAGCCGCATTTTGCATAACGCCTGGTTCAGTAGAAATCCCTACGGTAAATCTACTTGGAACATCGACACGGATGTTTTGGCGGGACAAAGCATTTGTCAAGTTAACTTCAATGGACATGGGAGTTAAGTCCATATACTTATATTCTTGAATAATTGGCCAGACAAACGCCCAACCACCATGAATACATTTACTACTTCTGGTTTCTCCTGTTTCCGTTTTACGATTCCTACCATAGATGACGAGAATCTTATCGGATGGGCAGATACGGAATCTGCTAATTACGAAAATTATTGCAAGTACAACCAGTACCGCAATTAAAATTAAAATGGGGAGTAATGAACCTGCAAGAATCATACTAATTCTCTCCTTCACTCTTCTTTATTTTTTCCACTACGACTTTATCATTAAGTACATTGACAATTTTAACTATCGTACCAGTCGGAATATTCTCATCATAAGTAATCGCGTCAACTTCTCGCAACGATTCATTTATAATGACATGTACTTTACCAATACCAGTGTTATTTTCAGGTATGGGTAAATATACTTCAGCTTCTTTACCAATAGCACTTTTTAAACTCATTGTGCCATGATCTTCTAATCGAAGCGCCAATCCATAAATTAGCGCAATTAAAAACATCGTAATAGCACCAAAAACAAATGCCAAAAGAAAGGTTATTACAGGATGGACGCCATTCTTGCTTAATAGGAATCCACTCCAACCTAAAACCATAAAAAAGCTTATAATTCCACGTACACTAAATAAGTGGAATGGAAGTCCTAATGTATCACCCAAATCAACATCGACATCACTATCAAAATCAGCATCGAAGTTAAAACTTTCCCCTAAATCTAGAAAAGTAAAAATGGTTTGTAAAATGAATACTACAGAAAAGAATATTGCTACATAGAAATAGATGGATTGTTCTGTGGTTAAGTTCTTAAAATAATCGAACACATTGTGCCCCCCTTTCTAATACACCATTAATTATATCATATTCAATATTGTTAGTAAATAAAATAAAAAGGCGCTGTAAAAACAGCACCAAGTACACTTTGTTTATTTACCAAAGATTAAATCCGCAATACTACTATATCCTAAATCGCTTAATAGTTGGTTTATATCATTGATTAAATCTGCATCAAAAGTAGCTTCAAAGGCTTCTATAATAACCTCCTGCTGATTAGGAATAGTTTCGAAACTTTCTTGTAGCTCTAATAATAGTTCAAGTTCATCATCAGTAACCCCAGAAGGATTATTGAGTTTATCCTTCAACAAATCATTAACCGCATTTAAATCTGCTAAAAAGTCATCGACTTTATCTTGATCTTCAGCAGGTATATCCAACTCATTTAATTTGTTTTCGATATTGCTTACTAGCGAATCATTTTGTACAACATTCTTTATCTCATCAATTGCTTGTTGGAAGATTTCCGCTTGACTACTAGCTGATGTATTTAAATCATAATAAATAACTATTTCATCTTCATTAAGAACTATATCTTCAAAGCGAATCAACTTGTTATCCATCGCGTTTTCGAGTTCGCGTTGAATAACTTCCTTCTTAATTTTAAGTTGTACTGTTTGGGCAATGATTTCGCCTTCTTTAACTTCAATTTGTAACTTCTCTAATAATTTTGTAAAGACAAACTTAGGTACTGATAATTTACCTATTTTAAAAGCAGATAGAGTTAATATTACTTCATCATCCGTAGTATCGACATTTACTTTGGCAGAAATAGTAGTAGATGGTCTCATGTATGATAACTTGGTATATAGAATTAAGTGGTTATCTTCAACATCCACCCAAATTCCCTCAACATAAAAATTATCGATTTCTTTACCGATGCGATTTTCCGCATCTTTATCAAATCCCGCAAAATACCCATAAATTGTTTTATTAACATTTATTTCGTGAAATCTAAGCGTGCGATCCCCTGATATGAATTGAAATACTGTTTGATTAATATCGGATAGAAAGACTTTTTCGACATCTTGATATTGCTCGATTTCTTCTTTCTTTAGATAAATTGGTGGTTTAGTATCATCGATAAATGCTAGTACAATTAGGGCAGCAGGGACGATGATGATTAGTAAGATAACCAACGTAATTAATCGTCTGATAAGTTTAAACATCCCTTCATCTCCTCTTATATAAAATATTCAACACAACAAATAATGTTATGTTTTCTTTAATTATAACACCACTTGTCTAAAAGTTAAATAAAATGCATAATTTAACAATAATATCAAGATTAGGGTTCCGATAAATAATTCATTTTATAACTACTCAAACTTATCTCTCAATTTATGCTCGGTAATAATCCGGCATTTGATAATATCTTTCGCTACATGTTTAATTAGAAAATCATGTTTGTCATTACATTTACTTTTATATATTTGAATAGTATCATTCTCTTTTGATTGAGCTAAATAATGAATTTCAACTTCTTTGAATCTTTCTTCCGCTAACATCTTGACATTAAAAGTATTAAGAATAAACCGCAAGTATTCAATGTTATTGGTATGTATACAATAATCAATATTTCCTGCCCTGATTTTAACTTCATCAACTAAAGTAAAACTATCATCAAATAGTAATTTATCATAAGAATAATCCATCAGAGATTTATGACAGGCATAATCAGGTGAAATAATATCAGGAGTAATCCGTTTTAACTTATGATTTTCTAAATCAAATAAACACAACTCAACTTTAGAATATAATGCGATGTCTTTATTATCATTAAAGAATACCGTATCCACAATTAACCTAACTGGTGTAATCTGAGAGATGAAACACCTAAGCAAAAACTTATCGTTCCAAGTTAAGTCATGATAAAACTTAAGCTTATTCTTGGTATACATCCAAATCGCATTATGGTGATTTTTCATAATGATTTGATCAATCTTCATATTTCCAAAATAAAAACAAATATTGTCTTGAACAAGTTCCACCGCTCCTATTAATGATAAATTTGCCTTCACATCGCATTTAGTCGCAGATACAACCTCGCCCTTCTCATAAATCATATATACCACCTTCCCTAAAGATAACTATATGAATCTCTTAATAACCTCAAATAAAATATCAGCATTCATCAACTTACTAACTACTGAATTAAACTTATTATCCTCAAATTTCACTCTCATCAATCCATAAACTTGATGAGGGTTCTCAGTAGTTCTTTCAATTTGCTGTTGATTTACTTATTAAGTGACCATATTTATATAAGTTTTCTAAAGTAAAGCATGATGTTTGATATATGAGGATATAACATATTGATTATTTATCTTTAATAATCTCTAATGTTAAGTTACTAATATTGTTTAATGTAACATCAACGTTTTTGTTAGGTCAAGTTGTTTTAATTAATATCAGCCCAATTTACAATACATTACAGAGGTTTTCATGTGAATCAATAATTACATTTATAAAGATTAGATTGTCTTTAATCAGTACATAAGTTTTGAACAAGTAATTAATGAGGTAAGTATATTAATAATATATATAGTTAACTGTTTTATAAAAAAGTAGTTACATGTAAAACTCCTATCAATCACTTTTGATAGGAGGTTATTAATCTAATCAATGAGTTTTTTAGGTTCTGAGAAATAGTAACCTTGCATCAAGTAACAGCCTAAATGCTTCAGTTGTTCAACTTTTTCCCTTGTTTCCACACCTTCTATAATTACATCATGTTGATATACTTCTGCGATTCGATTAACCATGTTGATTATTTCTACACTTAATTGCGAATCTAAATTATCAACAAAGAGACGGTCTATTTTAATAATATCAAAAGTAACCTTATTAAGAATAGATAAAGATGAGTACTCGCGACCAAAATCATCGATGGCGATTTTAAAGCCCCATTCTCTTAACCGAGCAATTTGATAACTTGAGTATTCGATATTATTCATAAAAGTATTTTCATTTATTTCAATACAGATGTCTTGTGGTCTAATACTATGTTTTAAGACATGTTGATACAGATTGGGGGGGAAGTTACTATTGAGTAAATTTAACCTACTTACATTAATGGAAAGTATAGTATCAGCATATTTAGGATTCTTCCTAATTTCAACAAACTGTTTCAAGGCTTTGTCGATTACTAAATTATCGAGAACTAGCATAAATCCTGTTTCTTCCGCAACTTGAATGAAATCTTTGGGTAGTAATAAACCTTTATCTGATTCCCAACGTACTAAAGCTTCGATGTATTCTACCTTATTAGTAATTACATTAACAATTTCTTGGAAATAGATAATAAATTCATCTTTATCAATCGCTTGTTTAAGGTCATTGGCAATCTTCACTCGTTTATTAACGGTCTCATACATCCGTGGATTAAATCTTAGACACTCATTGAGATGAGATACCTTACATTCATACATCGCGATATCAGCATATGATATCAATGTTTCGATATCTAATGTATCATCAGGGTATAGAGCATAGCCAATTGAAGTAGAGATAAAGATATCAATACCATCAATTTGATACGTGATATTCATGTGTTTATTTAAATATTCTTTTACTTTATCAAGCAAACCATTTTCATTGTAGTTAGGTACGAGAATGACAAACTCATCACCAGATAAGAGGGAAATGATGAGATTGCTATGGGGAAAACTCGCTAAGTCTTGTGCAATTAGGGTTATAATTTTATCTCCAATCTCATGTCCATATAAATCGTTAATATTTTTGAAGTTATTTAAATCAATAAAGAAAGCAGCGAGACTATTATAGGAACTAAATTCGTCCAATTTTCCATATAAACCGCGCCGATTCAGTAAATCTGTTAAATAGTCATGTTCTGAATCATATTTTAACTTATCATACATCCGTTTGATTTCGGTGATATCATGTCCTACTGTAATGATGTATTCTACTTCATTATTCTCATTCATCACAGCATCATTATGCCATGAAATCCAGCGATCACCATATGTAGTTTCCACTAGAATTTCTTCTCTAGTTGAGTAAGGCGGTTTAAAGATATTCTTGAACCAATCTTTGTTCATCACTTTTACTAAATGGTCATATTCATCAATATAAGTTCTTACACCTCTAAAGGTTTCAATATAAGCCTTACTCGCAAAGAGGAGTTTACCTTCAGGACTTATCTTCCCTATTAAGTCTGAAGTATTTTCGATAATTAGGCGATACATTTCTTCTTGCTCAGCCAATTTCATTTGGATTTCTTTTAAGTAGGTAATATCTAATTGGACTCCCATAAAGGTTAAATCATTGTCGTGATATATTTGCCCAATAGTTGATATATACATATAATCTTCACAATTAGGGTATTTTAAGCGTAAATCCACCCTGTATTCGCGGTCTTCTCTAGCTTTAATAGCTTCTACTGCTTCTTGAAAAACTGGCAAATCATCAGGATGAATCATCTTAGCGAACTCATGAAGGGTAAACGTTTTATTACTACTATCGTAATTACAGCGTTTAACTAGTTTAGCACAGAAAGTAATTTTGATAATTTCTTCTGTAGCGTCATATTCGACAAAGTTGATTTCACCAAAATCAGAATAAATTCTTAAGCGATTATATTGATCTTCGATTAGTTTTATACTGTTTTGGGAAATATCAATATATTTATTTAAACCATGAAACAACTCAGAAATATCATTATTATATTTATAGATTAAACGTAAGTCTTCCTGTCCTTCGTTAATGGCTTTTAAAATTGATTGATTATCTATAACTGGTTTTACGACAATGAAATATAATCTTAAGATAAAATATAAACCATAACAAATTGTCGCTGTCGTTGTAATAATAAATAATTCTTGAAGATATTTAACTTGGCGATTAAGATGCTGTTCTAATTCTAACTGGTGTTGGGTTATGCGGGTGATAAAATTATCTAATTTTACCACTATTGGTTCATGTGTCCCAATTGTCCCTTCGGCGTGAGTATCACGTAACTTTTTAATCATCTCATGAATCACTTTGGCGTCATCATAAAACGGATAGTGATACAGTAAAGCATCAGTTAAAAAACTATTATGTTCAAATTTATAATACTCACCTAAATACTCCTCATAAGCATCTACATTTTTATCCTTTATATATAAACTCATTAAACGTTCCATTTCGAAAACAGTGTTAGTTAACTGATTAGTAGATAAGAACAATTTATTGAATTTACTAGTAGTATTTTCTAAGTTATCCCGTTCTTTGTTAAAGCAATGATAACATAATATCGATAGGACCAGTAATACCACCATTAAAATCAATGATAGATTGATACTTCGCCTTATACTTCTCTTCCGCTTTTTCAACGTAATCTCTCCTCTAATCTACGCATAACCCTATTTTACAATATTTGTCATAATTTACCAATATTTTTTTAATTTTTAAGTCCGATTTAATAATTATTAATCAATTTATCATTAATAAAAAAAGTAGCGAAACGCTACTTTACATGTTATCTACCGTTATGGAATTTGAAGGACAATTTTCTTCTGCTTCTTTTGCGCTAGGAAGAATGTCTTCAGGAATATCAATGTCTTCCGCAATTGCTAAACCATCGTCATCCATACGGAAAATATCTGGACAGATAGTTGGGCAAAGACCACAACCGATACAAGTATTTTTATCAACAAAAGCTTTCATTTTACCATTCCTTTCTTTTGTTTAATACATCAATAATTATAGCATAACCCTATCATAAAATAAATATGATAAGAGTCAAATTTTCCTGTTTAGTACATTTATTTTATAATCTTTTATCTAATAATCTGATATTCTATATTAGATAAGCAAGAGAAGAGTGTTATTATGAAGGAAATTAATCTTGATGATTTAAGCGATATCATGAGTTTTTTTGCGTCTTTTTTAATTATCCAAAAATCGATCTTCCCAAGTAATAACGATTCTGATAAGCAAAAAATATATAATCTTTTTGCAGCATATTTAGAAACATTATCTAACTTCTTAGATTTAACTACAGCTATTAACACTTATGAGGAATATCAAAAGAAAGAAGATAAAGATCCCAAACTTGAACTAGCATATCGACATTTATTGATGGGTCGGATATATGCTTGTATAGCTTCATTATATCTATTAAAATATGTATACGAAAGTGGCGGCGGTGATATTTAATTGATAAATTCTTGAACATCGAAACAACATATTTTATAATAAACCTAACATAATAAGCAAAGGAGTTAGAACTAGTGAAAAATAAGTACGATTTAACCGAAGGAAGCGTCTTAGTGAATCTGGTCAAATTCTCTATTCCCTTATTAATTGGAAACCTTCTGCAAGCTTTCTATAGTGTTGCTGATACATTCTGGGTTGGACGTTTCGTGGGTAAAGATTCATTAGGAGCTATGGCTAACGTCGTCCCCTTAGTATTTATTTTAGTTTCCCTCATTATGGGTTTTACCATGGGTACAAGTGTCTTAGTTAGTCAATACACTGGCGCTAATAACCAAGGGTTGGTGCATAAAACTATTCATAACTCTATCTTAGTGTTGGGTTTAAGTGCCATCGTAATGACCATTATTGGTTTAATCTTTAGTAAAGATATTCTCTTATTAATGAAAATAAAACCAGAAAACCTTCAATATGCCTTAGATTATCTAAATATCTATTTCTATGGTCTCATCTTCATGTTTGGTTATAATGTTTTTAGTGCGATTTTAAGAGGTTTAGGAGACTCGAAAACGCCATTAATCTTCTTGGCGATTACGAGTGTCCTTAATATTGTTTTAGACCCCTTATTCATCGTTGGTTGGTGGATTTTGCCAGAATTGGGAGTTAAAGGAGCTTCCGTCGCAACACTTATCTCCCAGGCAGTTTCTTTTATCCTTTCAGTTATATATCTGAACCGTAAGCTCCACTTAATAAGCCATAAATTAAGTGATTATCGCTTTAATAAAGATCTTACGATTAAAATGATTAAAATAGGTCTTCCTACTGGTATCCAACAATCACTAGTATCTTTAGGGATGATGGTCTTAGTATCCATCATTAATGATTTTGATAGTAGTGATGTCATTAATGCTTTTGGAGTAACTAGTAGAATTGATCAGTTTGCCCATTTACCAGCCCAATCCCTATCTTTAGCTGTTTCTGCTTTTACAGGACAATGTTTCGGAGCCCAAAAATATGAGAAAGTTAAAGAAGGTTATAAATGGGGTTCCATTCTAGTCGTAAGTATTACTAGCCTTATAACTTTATTTGCATATATCTTTCCTGAAGTTATTATCAGCTTCTTTAATAAAGATCCAGAGGTAATAAGGATTGGCTCCCGTTATTTACGAATTGTTGGTTTTACTTATATACCATTTGGTTTAATGTTTATCACTAATGGTATCTTAAGGGGTGCTGGTGATACTGTACCACCATTAATCTTCACCATCGCAGCCCTCTGGGTGGTTAGAGTGCCACTCGCTAAAATACTCGCAAAACCACTGGGTCCTGATGGGGTATGGATAGCTATCGCTATTAGTTATTTAATCACATTATTATTTGGTCAATTATATTTCTTATCAGGTCGCTGGAAGAAAAAACGAATTATCCAGCAAGAATTAAACCCCTCTTAGTGTTATTATACCTATAAAGTAGACACTAATTAAAAAAGTATACTTTATAGGTATTTTTCATTATAATGAGACTAATAATGAGTTGGAGGATATATTGATATGAAGATAAAATTTAAAGAGTATGTCGAAGAACATAGAAAAGAATTAGAAAACAATCCATACGTATCTAAAGTGAGTAAAACTATTCAATATTCTCCAGAATTTAAAATAAAAGCAGTTGAACTAAGAAGAGAAGGAATCCCCTTAAGAAGAATATTTGAAATGCATAATTTACCATACGAAAAAGAATGTTGTAAATCATATATAAAGAAATGGATGAAACAGTATGATGAGTTAGGAAAGGAGTCATTTTATAAAGAGACACGAGGGAGAAGTAAAAAAGGTAAAACAGGCAGACCTAAGAAAGTAGATAATATAACGCTAGAAGAAAAGGTGTTAATACAGGAAAAGATAATCGAAGCACAAAAGATGGAGATAGAAGAATTAAAAAAGCAATTATGGCAAGGAAAGGTGGTGAAAAGAAGAAATAATAATGAGTATATGCCAACTCAAATAATATATAAGTTTATTAACGAATTAAAGGATAAAACAACAGTGTCTATTCAAAGGATATGTAAATATTTCAATGTATCTAGGTCTGGATATTATAAGTGGGTACATAATAGTGAAAAGAGAGAAAAACGAGAGTTACAAGATAAGACTGATTTTGAAATAATACACTCTATATGGTCAAAGAAGAAGGAATATGGGTATTTAAGGATAACTATGAGTTTAAAGAACGATTTAGGGATTATAATGAATCCTAAGAAGGTATATAGACTAATGAAGAAGTACGGGATTCGTTCAACGGTGAGAAAGAAAAGACCATATGCAGCTTTAAATAATGAGTATAAGAAACATTATTATTTTGATAATGTACTAAACAGAAAGTTTGATGTAAAGAAACCAGATACAGTATACGCAACCGATATAACATATTTAATATGGGGAAATAATAGATATTATTTATCTGTAGTTAAAGACCTTGGTTCTAATGAATGTGTGGCTTGGCATGTTTCAAAAACATGTGGATTAGAATTATCAATTAATGTAATAGAACAATTAACAAGTAGATTGGGAAGAAATAAAATGAATGGTGTCATGATTCATTCTGATCAAGGAGGACATTATACTAATCCAACTTATGTAAATAAACTTAAAGATTTAGGAGTAATACAATCAATGTCAAGACGAGGAAACTGTCTTGATAACGCAAAGATGGAAACATTTTTTG
>JAAYWZ010000080.1 GCA_012516175.1 Bacilli bacterium | reverse complement strand
TCGTACAAAGAGATATAGTAGTTGCTTTAAGAATCAAATCAAATAAATTATAATAAAAAAAGAGAAATAGGGGGAGGATTAATATGGCTAATTGTCAAAAATGTGGTAGAAAACTAGTTGACAATGTGAACTTGTGTCCAACCTGTGGTGTTCAGGTAAATGACTACCCATCTAGCAATAACTCAACCAGTAACTTGACCCAAACGGTTGCTACTATCGCTGGTACAGTGGTTGGTGCTTCAGTTTTAAGTAGGTTACTTTTTAGACGGCGTCGTCCTTTTATGATGCCAACTTACCATCACCAATTGCACAGACCAAGATCTCGTGGACCACGTTTCCCAAGAGGTAGCCATCATTTCAAATAAATGATCAAGAGAGTTGCCTACTAATTTATTCTGTAACAACTCTTTTAATTCTTAAAATAGATATTGAAATGATAATTTTGAGTTTATACAATTAATTTATCAAAACTCTTTTTAATACATACATCGAGGGGATAAAAGTTTAATTTACTTAGTCTGATATAATGGGGAACGGTGTAAAAATGAGTAATCTTAAGTTAAGTAAGTTCATTAGTTATATTTTAAGACATAATCCCACTTCAATTAATATCCAATTAGATGAAAATGGTTATGCCAATGTAAACGAATTAATTGCAGGCATTCAAAAGAAAGGATACAATATAGATAAAGAGATCTTAGAAATAATTGTAAATCAGGATGAAAAACAACGATATGCCTTTAATGAAGATAAAACGAAAATCAAAGCTAATTACGGTCATTCCATCGATGTAAAAGTTGATTTAGAAGTAGCGTTTCCACCAGTTTACCTCTATCATGGAACGAGTAAAAGCAATCTAGATAATATCCTTAAGGAAGGGATTAAGAAACAAAATCGCAAATTTGTGCATTTATCTATTGAAGAAGAAACGGCATTACTTGTGGGAAAAAGGCATGGAGAACCTGTTGTTTTGAAGATTAAAGCACAAGAAATGGCTATGGATGGAGTAGAGTTTTATAAGACAAATAGTAATGTATGGCTAACAGATTATGTAGGTCCTGAGTACTTATTAATTAGGTGAGGATTATGATTAAAGAAGTTAATGTCCATCCAGTGTTAGATGAACTCAATAAATCCTTAGATTTTTTAAGCAAACATAAGGGATTAACTTTGCTAGTTACTAATTTAAGTACAAATTTTACGATGGATTTATTCATTAATTACTTAATGTCCATTGGATATGATGAATATTATGTAGTTATTTTAGACCGTTATAGTGATAACTATATAACTGCATCTACATTTCAAGCAAGTGTGCTTAATCGATATAGCGATATATTAAAAAATGATGGGATTGATTTATTATCTCTTGAAGATTCATATCTTTTTACTACAGATTACAAACATATTTTAACTTTATCGATATTTGATTCTACCTTCTCTTTAACAAGAGATACATATATTGATTTTACTAAGTATTTAAATGATATTAATAGTAAATTAAAAGAAGGTGTTAATCAGATTCAGTTTCTTATATTAGAAAAGTTGAAATACTTATTATACAGGTATTTAGATAATACAATCTGTATATCTCAGGTATTAAGCTATATTTTTAATGAAGATGAATTTAATAAGATTTTTACCTTTGATGATTATGAAGCCTTATTTAAAATTAATAC
>JAAYWZ010000079.1 GCA_012516175.1 Bacilli bacterium | reverse complement strand
TATTTTTTTAGGAATTATCTAAACCGATTTCGATATTAAATAAATAATATATAATTTGATTTTTTCTTAATCGAAACCGGTTTAGTTTATTCAATATTTTTTAAGAGTCTATATAAATTACAAGGGGTGAAATGCATGGAATCTTATCGAGAAAAAGAAGTCTATACTACACCACAAATAACCATCATTCAATTTGAGATTACCGAAAGCATTACCATTAGTGGCCTTGATCGTGGGGCATTACTTGATGAAAATTTACTTTTACCATAGTAAGGGTTAGGTGAGAAAGTGAAAAAGGTATTATATGTATTATTGTTTGTTGTGGGATTATTGTTGGCATTTAATGTAAATGCCTATGCTACTGAAGTCAGTGGTGACAATGTTGAAGTAAGTGTCGTATCAATCTTTGATGAAGATAATCAAAGTGAACTTAATAAGTTTAATGCGACATATGGTAATAAACTTACAGTTGTCCCACCTAGTCATGAAGGTTATACATTTGCGTTTTGGGTCGTAAATGGTGTTGTTAGAAACGATTTACCACTTGATTATGAGTTTGTCATTACTAAAAACTTAAATTTAGTCGCCGTCTTTAATAGTGATGATAAGAACGTTGTCTTATTCATGGATTCAAATGGTAAATTGCTCGATACACAATTCGTAAATAATGGTGGATTTGCGATAGACCCAAGCGACAGTATCGATTTACCTTCTAAGATAGGCTATGAAGTAAAGAGTGGTAATGAACGCTGGTTATCAACTGATGGTAAGCTATTATCTGACCCCATTGAAGCTAATACAGTATTTATCTTACAATATGAATTGGTTAATACAGAAACATTTACTGTGCAAGTTGAAGGTGGTTATTTACTGGTAAATGGGGAAGGTGTAACTTCACATGATTATCCATTTAACTATATCGCCGTTGTTAATGCTGAAGATATACCGGGCAAGAAATTCAGTCATTTTGAAGAAAAAGGCGATATCTTAAGTAGACAAAGCACTTATTACTTTACTGTAACATCTAATAGAAATATTAAAGCAGTTTATATTGATGAAGATGATGAAGTAGTGAAAGCGCCATTAGTAATTATGAGTGATCCTTTACCTTATCGGGAAAACTATTACACTTATATTTCCCAATTTGAACTTCCTGATAATTATGAACTTATTGAATATGGTGTGATTACATCGACTTTATTTGAAGAATTAGAGTTATCTACTCCTAATATCACAAGATATCAAGTTAATAAACATAATGACATTACTAATGAGTATGTATTAAGTATTCCTAAAAATAGTCATGTAATGGCTAGAGCATATCTAGTTGTTAGAAATACAACCACAAATCAAATCGAGTATTATCACAGTAATTTACATGGATTAAGAATTGATGGACATTTTATCCCGATTTATCGTTATCACATTTATGATGATGTGAATAATCCAGTTACGCAACATACATTTGATACGATTACGATTCATACAAACCTCGATGGTGCTTCTGCTTATCCAGTGGTTGTAATTGTAGACTCTCATGGTAGAATCGTTAAAGTCCGCGACTGTTACAACGAGCAAATTGACATCACCCATCCAATTAAGACGGGTCATCCTGATCAAGTTCGTGGGAAAGCTAATAATGTTGGTTGGGATACTAATACTAATACTCTATCTGGGATTACAGGTCCACAAGGCACTGAAGGTGGTATTCCTGAAGGCGGATTTGCGATTGTCTTTACTAGCGGTGTTAGCACTCATGAAAGACGTCAACTAGCTTTAGATTATGCAAGAGAGTTTGGTTTAAAAGTTGAACTAGTTAATATCGAGATTAATGGATATCAAGATTTATCCGCCGATGATGTTTTAATCCAAGGCGTCGAAGATATCACAATCTTAAAAGGTTCAAGTTTTAATCCATTAGAAGGTGTTACGGCAGTTGATTATGATGGTTCACCAGTTGATGTTGAAGTAGTATTTAACAATGTAGATACAAATAAAGCAATTACTGGCACAACTAATTATAATGATCCTACATTTCCCGATGGTTGGTACAGTGTAGTATATAAAGCAACTGGTAAGAATGGTTATAGCGTACATGTCACAAGACGTGTTAAGGTTGAAGGTGTAAGATTTGAAGGTATAAGTAATACTACCATTCAACTTGGTGAAGAAATCGATTTAATGGCTGGAGTAAAAGCATATTGGTCCGATGGTACTGATATTACTGACCAAATTATTATCCAAGGTAGTGTAAATACTGAACGTATTGGTACTTACAAGATTAAATATAAAATTATTTATGAAAATGGCTATGAAGATATCGTCGATAGAGTCATTACAGTTAAAGGTGATATCGAAAGTAGCGAAGGTGCAATCATCATTCATCCTCAATCTAAAGGTTATTATAGTGAAGAAGGTACATGGCAAAATAGTTCGAATCTCAAGTTTAAAGATGTATTTGTAAGATTATCCAGGACTGCTAATTCTGCAGCTATATTTACACCTAACATAACGGAAGCAGGGAAATATGGTATTTATTACTATTCTGCATTTAAAGGAGTTAATCAGACTGAGAGACCAACACGGATTGAAATATACGTTGGTACAGAGAAAATTGATACTATTGATTTTAATACCACAGGAATAGAAAATGGCTGGCATCTTGTTAAAGAAATTGAATATAATGGTGAAGGTCCAATACAAGTTAAAATCGTAAGAAATACGGATAATGATAGTCTGTGGACGCGTGTGGCCGCAATGGCGTTTGTCCCACATGGAAGCAGTGACAGTGATTAACAATCATACTTGATACAACTCCTATTTCATTTAATTATTCTTAAGGTTCTATAATTCTTGGATAAACCAATATTATAGAACCTTTTCAATTGTAGTTATATAGAAAATTTTTGGTTAATGATATAATATAACTAATAAATGTGTAATGATATCTTTATTGTTAGGTTAGGGGGGTCTCGTGACAAAAGTAATCAATGATATTGTCAAAAAGTTAGGAGTTTCAAAGTCATAAATTTTAATGGCGTTAAATAATAAATATGGTGTTAATGAGGAAAAACGCTTTAAAATCTTCCTTACAGCCTTAGAACTAGGTTCTGATATTAATCGTTATGAAAAACGTAAAACCAATCGTGGTAATTGATGCGAAGGATTTTTATGATATTAAAGCTGATAATGTAAGGTTCAACAATTATCTAGGTGGGTATGAGGTAGCTAAGTATCTTGTTAGGAATAATCATAAGTGTTTAGTGTTTTAAGGTGATATTAAATATTCAGTTAGTTTTCAAGAACGTTATAATGATTTTAAGAACTATGTAGAAAATAAAACTTCAAGTGTTGAGATAATATCTTTGATCTTCGAAACTACTAGTCCAACAAATGATTATTTATATAACATAAATGAACTCAATCATTTTTTGGATAATTTACCTAAAATACCGCTCGTGATTATGTGTGCTAATGACCAAGTGGCAGAGTATCTATATAAGGAGTTGAAGAAAAGGAATCTTCATTTCCCTGAAGATGTCTCAGTAATTGGTTTTGATAACTCCATCACTAGTGAAATGTGTAATTCCCGCCTAACCAGTGTTGATGTACCTACAAAAACAATGGGTTCAGTAGCAGTTCTTGTTAGTCGCATCAACAATCCTGATAAGTTATATGAGACTATTCAAATCGATGTTAAAATTCATGAAAAAGAATCAGTATTAATTTTATAGGCCATGTTGAGAAAACATGGTTTTTATTATAAATCTCAATATATTCAAAAAGTTTAAATAATAATAAGATTTGTTTAAATAAAACTCTTCATCGTTCATTGACTATCATCTATATATCAAGTAAGATGTAGTTGTAAGCGATAACACAGTTTAATAGAAATAGGCATGAAGTTAATCAGCAGTTTAATAATTGTCGCTACGAGAACGGTTAATGTGGTAGATTCATATATTGAAGTTAATAGTTCATAATTCCCAAATAACCCCAATAATGGTAATTTCGAAACCGTTTTAGATTATAATGGAACAGGTGTGTGCTTTGGAAAAGGGAGAAATCACCATTTTAACGAGCCTACCAAAAAAGTTTGATACCAATAGTTATCCCGTGATTGCGATTGTCGATGCCAATGGTAGAGTAGTATTGGCACGTGATCCCTTCTTGACTAAAGAATGAATCCTAGGAGTTAGTCCAATTAGGACATTTCCTACCCCATATAGTGGTACTATTATACAAAAAACCTAAGTGTGCTAGAGGGATAACTCACTTTACAAGTAAATTCATATTAGCTGGCTTAACTGATGCTGACATTCCTGAAGGTGGCTTCCTAATTATTACGTCTTATGTGATTAAGGATTATGAAGAAAACCTTCCTGCCCGAAAATTGGTTTTAGATAATTTGTGTCGTGTTGAATCGCAAGTTAAGATTCATGGCTTTGACATCCCTGGATATACACAAAAGAGTGATGCTGAGCTGCTACAATTCTATGGTGTTGATGATTATTTTAATAAGAAGAACGTATTAACTGCCACAACTAAACCAAATTTCTTTAATCACAGAATAATCATTGATGATAAAGATGGTTTTGTTAGGTTTGTAAGAATTCTTTACGATTATGAAGGTACAGAGTACTTAGAAGAACTTAATCTTGCAAGGTGAAAAGCGGAAATTGAAGGACCTAGTAATCCAAAGAATAAGTATCCTAGTGCATCATATACTCTTGATGCACTCATGAGTAATATTTTAGGTATTAGCGATTACTATACCTCCATTAATTATGCTTCTAATTGGGAACTCCAAGAAGGAGAATTATTGATAATCTTTACTGGTCCTGTTTTAAATAATTCTAATTCACCTTCTATTTGGTTATATACCACCTATATTAAACTTAGTGATTATGTTTCTATTAATCTTAACGATGAATAATCATCCATATTACACCTATTAAGGGGAGGAAATATGAAAAAAGTTAAATTATTACTGATAACATTTGTGCTAGTAATACTGATTACTGCTTGTCATAGAACAAGTAGGCTAACCACAACTACATCTATAAATGTTAGATCGACAACTACAACGGAAACAATCGATTGGGATAACGTTAAGATTAATGATGAATTATATATAAATCGTCAACTAAATGAAATACTTGGTGTTACTCATACTAGTGGTAAGTATTTCTTCTCAAATAAGGACTTCGTGAATGAAGGTGCTGATATCATCGAAGTGATGGGGATCAATACCATCAAATTATGGTTAACACCTAATCCCGATGTATCCTACAACTATAACACTATTTGGCCTAAATCCACTAATTTAGGTATTGATAGCGGTTACCCCGAAGGATGGAATAAGCTACCTGAGTATCAAAATGCGAAGATTAATTCGTTGGTTGATCTTCTTAAGACAAGTTATTATCAAGATGTACTAGCAAAGGACCGTAATTTCACTACCTATGTTTTTGAAACTACGGAGTTTAAAAGTTTTAACTGGAAAAGTGGTTTATCTCCTTACGAAATTAATGAGATAAAACGGCAATTTAAAGAAGTCACAATCTACCTGATGGAATCACAAAAAGGTACGGGACGGACATTTCTTCTCCAAAACTGGGAAGGCGATAATGCGATTAGATTTTTCGAAGGTAGTTGGACCGCTGAACAAGAACAACTTGCCACCGAAGGAATGATAAAATGGTTAAATGCCAGACAAGATGGCATTACCGAAGGGCGTAATTACGTCTTAGCCAAAGACAAGGATAATGATGTTAAAGTATATGGTGTTGCGGAAGTTAACCGTGTTAACTCCAGTAATGAAACCTTTAAACACAAACTAGTCATTGATTATGTGGTTCCTCATACCCATATGGATTTATACTCGCTATCATCTTGGGGAACAAGATTACCAGGGGAGGAGCAAACCTTAATCGAAAAGTTAGATTATATTGCGGAAAAAGCACCAGACAATGATATCTTTGGCGATAAAAATGTAATTTTAGGTGAATTTGGTGCTTACATGCAGACTTATGAAAGTCAAAACAATAATTATCCTGGGCTCTATGGTTATTCTGGTGATGGACAATACATGGCTAATCGTAAACAGTTAGAATTTGCCTTAGATTGGGGGATACAATATGCCCTCTACTGGCAAGTATACTGTAACGGTTGGCGCAATTATGATTGTAGTATGCCTGGTGTATGTGAACCTGGTCCATATTTAGGTCCCAATAATGAGGAACAACTAGTCGCTAAGCCAAATCAGTTAAGAGGTGTTTGGTTAGTTACTGAATCAGGTACAAGGGTACCTACTTGGTACTATTTTTATAATGAATTAGAAAAACAGTACATTAATGATGAGTTAAAATATATGAATAAGTTCTATGCTTATACAAGTGGTATCAAACTTATTCAGGACTTTTCGATATCGACATTAGATTATAGTTTTGTGGTTAATGAAGGTGATAAAGCTGAAACTATCATCTACAAAACACGAAAAGGGATAAATGATTTTGCGTTAAAGGTATTCTATGACAAGTCAAAAGTTGAAGATGTCATGAAGTATATAAGAGTATATGTATCTAGTGATAATGTAGAATACCAAGAAGTAAGCACTAGTTTCCGCCAAAACACCTTTATCCAACATGATATTATCAGTGGACATATCGTCCCAACTTCCTATATCAGTAGTGAACCGACTTATATAAAAATTGTTATTTACCCTAATACCAAGAATATGCTTCGAATTGGGGGCGTGATGGTAAACTCTCTATCGGAAGATTTTAATGATTTAGCGGGAAGCCCCTTCTTTGTTAAAAAGAGTGATGGTTTCACGATAACGAGTAAGGAAAATATTGAAGATAAATCATTATTTACCGTTAGTGCTGCGACTAACTCTTTAGTAGAATCATTAATCTTCCGCTATACCTTCCTAAACAACTACAAATTACCAATTTACTTCTCTACTGATAATCTAGAAACATTCAATATTAATGATTATTTATATATTCAATATACCAGAGATGCAGAAAAGGTTAGTTTGGGTGAAAAGAATTGGATCAGTATTTCAAGTAAATTAGTTAATGTGGAGAAGGTTACTGATAATTTATATCGTGCTGAGTTAATAAATGCCGAAGAACCTAAGTTATTTATTACTTATCTAAAAGTAAACTTAAAACAAGCAGGCTATGGGAAGGTATTTATCGGTGGGATTCAATTAGAAAACAAATATATTAGACCATTAGAAATTACCCTTCTTAGTGTAAATAAAGTATTAGAAGAATTAGATTATGCTTATACTTCCTTTAAGTTTGATAAAGACAGTGAATTTGAACTACTCTTAAATGATCCCAATATTAAAGTTAATGGTTATATTAGTAATAATGCGTTCAATTATGAGTTAAGTATTAATACTTATCAAAAGAAATTTGTATTTAAAAAGTAAAAGAAAGGGAGATTGCGATGAACGAACAATATGATATTATCGTTGTCGGTGCTGGGATTTCTGGAATAATGGCAGCTGTTAGTGCCGGAAGGTTAGGAGCGAATGTTTTAATTGTGGAAAAATATGGTTTTCCCGGCGGGATGTTAACAGCTGCAGGAGTAGGTCCGATGATGACTTTTCATGCAGGGGAGAAACAAGTAGTAAGGGGAATAACTGATGAGTTAATTCAACGGCTCAAAGCTAAAGGAAAGAGTACTGGGCATATATTTGATACCACTCTATATACTTATACAGTTACTCCCTTTGATATGGAAGGAATGAAACACGAGTTAGAGTTGATGGCACTAGAAGCAGGATGTGAGTTTCTCTATCACACCATGCTTGCGGATGTTAATGTTGCGGATAATTATATTAAGAGTATTACGGTATGTAATAAAGAAGGTTTAACAAAGCTAAGTGCTAAGATATATATCGATGCGACTGGGGATGCGGATTTATCCTTTATGGCAAAAGTGCCATGTCAATTAGGACGGGAAACTGACAACTTAACCCAACCAATGACCATGAACATGAAAATGGCCAATGTCGATATCGAAAAGGTTAAGGAATATGTTAGGGAGCATGAAGATGAGTTTAAGAAGTATCAAGGAAAGCTTGAAGTTCTCGATAAAGGTGAAAGACTGTCCATTGGTGGTTTTACCCGAATTCTTAAACAAGCCCAAGAAGATGGGGTAATCACTTTTGAACGGGAAGCAGTTCTCTTCTTTGAAACGAACAATAAAAATGAAGTAATCGTGAATACTACCAGAGTTCCGCGCAAATGGTCAGTGAAAGCAAAAGACTTATCTGATGCCGAAATTCTCGGGAGAAAGCAAGTTAGAGAAATGGAAGTATTCCTGAAGAAGTACATGCCGGGATTTGAGAACAGCTATTTAGTATATTCAGGTCCACAAATTGGTATTCGTAGCTCACGTCATATTCGCGGAAAATATATCCTTAATGAGCATGAATTAATTGATTGTGTTAAATTTCCCGATGTCATTGCGCATGGTGGATATCCCATTGATGTGCATACACCCGAAGGTCATAACCGTTATGTTGACTGGTCAAAGGTTAGAAGACATTTGAAGTATGGTCAATACTATAGTATTCCTTATCGTACTTTAACAAATGTTTATGTATATAACCTTATTACTGTAGGTAGATGTATTTCCACTACCTTTGAAGCACAAGGCGCAATTAGGGTTACACCCATCGTTGGTGCGATCGGACATGCGGGAGGATGTGCAGCTGGCTTAATGATTAGACAAGGAATAAACAAAGCGACCGATTTAGATTATCAGCTACTCCAAAAAACTTTAATTAAACAAGGAGCTTACCTTGATTTAGATGAAGGAGAGGATAGGGACGAGTAATAGTAGTACTAAACCTATCGAATTACCGTTACATGAAGAATATGATGTAGTTGTCATAGGTGGTGGTCCTAGTGGTTGTGCTGCGGCTATTGCGAGTAGTCGGCATGGTGCGAAAACCTTAATCATAGAAGCTACTGGTGCTTTAGGAGGGATGGGAACAAGTGATTTAGTTCCTGCTTGGTGTCCATTTTCTGATAAAGAAAAGATTATTTATCGGGGCATTGCGGAAGAAGTGTTTAATCGAGCGAAAGCAGGGATGCCTCACATTAAGCAAACAGATCTTGAATGGGTTCCCATATATCTAGAATATTTAAAAACAGTTTATGATGATTTAATGATGGAAAATAATGTGGATGTCTTATTTAACTCATTAGTATGTGATGTAATAAAGAAAAATGAATGAGAGCTTGAAGCGGTTATTGTCGCTAATAAAGCAGGTTTACAAGCTTATAAAGCTAAAGTATATATTGATTGTTCCGGGGATGCTGATGTGGTGGCTAAAGCTGGTGGTTTATATGAAAAAGGTGACCCAGATACAGGTGAGTTACAACCAGCTACCCACTGTTTCATCCTCGCTAATTTTGATGAGTATGCTTACCTTAATGGCGGAAAACTCCATAGCGATAATCGTAATAGTGCTGCCCATACGATTTACAATTCAAAAGAATATAGTTTAGTTAAGGATACTCACATGTGTAATTCGTTAATTGGTCCTAGAACAGTAGGATTTAATGCTGGGCATATTTGGGATGTGGATAATACTAATCCGCTTAGTGTTTCTCAGGCTTTAATGACGGGAAGAAAGCTAGCCAGACAATTGTGCGATGGTCTGCAAAAGTATTATCCTAAAGCGTTTGGTTATGCCTATTTAGTCGCTACAGCAAATTTAATGGGTGTAAGAGAAACAAGAAGAATTATCGGTGATTATGTATTAACTGTTGAGGATTATAATAAGAGAAGAAGTTTTCTAGATGAAATCGGAAGAAATAGTTATTATATCGATGTTCATTATTCAGCTAGAGAAAAACAACTAAAAGAACAAGGGTTACTTGATGATCGGAAACGAATTGCGGCATATCAAAAGGGTGAATCTCATGGCATACCATATCGATGTTTAGTACCTGTCAACTTAAATAATATTATCGTAACAGGAAGAAGTATTTCCTGTGAACGTATGGTCCAAGGTAGTGTTAGAGTCATGCCAGTGTGTCTAGTTACAGGACAAGCAGCTGGAACAGCTGCTAGCTTAGCAGTTGAATCAAAGAATTATAATATGCACAATATCGATGTAACTAAATTAAGAAAGTATTTAGTTGAGGATAATGCTTATATTCTCTAAGGTTTTAGGACTTTGGTACGAGAGTACCATGAAGTGTGGGAAGATGGAAAATTGTTTAATAGAGCCTAGTGGTAATAAAAAAGAGATGTATCATATTATTAAAAATGTCATTAGTAAGTTATTATTTATGGAAGAGTTTTGTCATAACGTATTTAATTATCAAATAACATCTAGATGTTTCTTATTTATCTTATTATTGTGTGAAACCATTCAAAGAAATTACTAATTGTCTATTAGATGATTTCCTACTTAAGAAATTTATAAACAAAAATGAACACATAATTGATGAATATCTTAAGTTAGTTAATGAAAATAGAGAAAAAGACCTCATTAATCGTTACATTAGAAATAGAAGTATACAATAAATATTATAAAAGCGAAGGTGATATATTATGAAGTTTATAAAACATCCGGCAAATCCTATATTAACTGCCAATCCAAAAAATGATTGGGAAAGTTTATGTGTATTAAATCCAGCAGTGTATTATGAAGAGAATGATAAAACATTCTATATGTTATACCGAGCAGCTGGTCATGATGAAACACATTACATTCATTTAGGTTTAGCTACTAGTAAAGATGGTGTAAACTTTAAGAGAGAATTCAATCATCCTGTACTATCACCTGATATTAACGGTGCTGATGGTGGATGTGTAGAAGATCCACGAATAGTTAAATTCGGTGATTTTTACTATGTAACTTATGCCTCAAGAACATTTCCGCCAGGACAATACTGGTTATCAAATTATAAACCTTTAGGAGATCGACCTGAACATGGTCCATTATTTGCGATAAAGAATAATACAGTTACCCATCTAGCCATAACTAGGGATTTTGTGAACTTTAAGAAATTAGGTAGAATTACTGATTCTCGAATAGATGATCGTGATGTGATTATCTTTCCAGAAAAAGTAAACAATAAGTTTGTTCGATTAAGTAGACCAATGGAATATGTTGGGAAAGAATTTGGCTGTGAAAATCCTAGTATTTGGATTTCTTTTAGTGATGATTTAATGGAATGGGAAAAACCCCAATTACTAATGACAGGACAAGAATGGTGGGAAGATAAGAAAGTTGGTGGGTCCACACCACCAATTAAAACTGAAGCTGGTTGGTTACATATCTACCATGGGGTATCTACAAAAGATCATGCCTATCGGGTAGGGGCAGTATTATTAGATCTGAATGATCCAACCAAGATTATTGCAAGAACAAAAGACTTCCTCATGGAACCTGAATATGATTATGAAACCCAAGGTTATTATAATGGTTGTGTTTTTCCTACTGGTAATTGTGTAGTTGATGATACACTTTACGTTTATTATGGTGCTGCAGATAAATATGTGTGTCTTGCGACATGTAAGTTTTCTGAGTTAGTTAATTATTTAGTAACTAAGTGTAAGGTTGAGTGATAAATGTATACTAGCACTGATAACCGTAAACCAATTAATGTAATTATGTTTAGTGGTGGTGCAAGTAGTGCTTATATTGCTTATGAAGTATCTATGCAATATGGTAATGAGAATTGTGTTCTATTCTTCTGTGATACATTATGGGAAGACATGGATAATTATCGATTTATGGAAGAAGTATCTAATTACATTGGTATACCAATTGAACATAGGATTAATGGTAGAACTCCTGAGGATATATTCTTCGACATGGGCTACTTAGGTAATGCGAGATTGGCAAAATGCTCTGAAGAATTAAAGGTTAGAGAAACAGTAAATTTCATCGAAGAAAAACGTGACGAAGGTTATGAACCAATTCTCTTCTTCGGTATAGGACCACATGAAAAGCATCGTGCCGAGAATTTACGTGAGTTTTATGCACATGTTCCTTTGGAACCTGTGGAAACAAGATTTCCGATGATTGAAATATATAAGGAAGATGTAGATGTTAAATCAATTATCGTTAAAGAATGGAAGATTAGATTACCACGTATGTATAATTTAGGCTTTTCTCATGCTAATTGTGGGGGGAGATGTGTGCGCGGTGGATTTAAACATTACGCTTTATTATATAAAGTTTGGCCTGATCGTTACAAACAACAAGAAGATATGGAAGAAAGATTCAGACAAAAATTTAATATGAATGTTTCAATCTTAAAAAAGATGGGGGACCATATACATTAAAACAACTTAGAGAACGCTTCGAACAAGATCCTCAATATCTAGAAGGTTTATTAAACGGTAATATTTCTGATGATGATACACAAGGTGCACCTTGTGTATGTACTTTTGCTTAAACTGATAAAAAAATCTTTAGTTAGCCTAAAACTAAAGATTTTTTGTTTTATTTATTGTGCTATAATTGAATCAGATTAGATTTATCTAAAGGAGTAATTGAAATGTCAAAAGTGATAGTTATTACGGGTAGTAATTCAGGTATAGGTAAAGAAACTGCTTTAGAACTAGCGAAAAGGGGACATACCATCGTTATGGTATGTAGAAATGAGGAAAAGGGGAAAAAAGCACAAGAGGAGATAATTAAATCAACAGGAAATGAAAATATACATTTGATGTTATGTGATTTAAGTAGTTTTGCGAATGTTAAGAGATTCTGTGAGGAGTTTAAGAATAAATTTGGTTACTTAGATGTGTTAATTAATAATGCAGGAGTAATGACTTATGAAAGAGAAGTAACCAAAGATGATTTTGAATTACACTTCCAAGTTAACTACTTATCACCATTCTTATTAACTAATCTATTATTAGATAGAATTAGACCGGGTGGAAGAATTATTAACTTATCATCGATGGCACATCGTGCTGGGAAAATACATTTTGATGATATTAACTTAGAAAAAGATTTTACAATGTTAAAAGCATATGCTCAAGCGAAACTAGCAGTTATTTTATTCACTCATTATCTAGCAAAACAATTAATAGATAAAAGAATTACAGTAAATTGCGTACATCCAGGAGTTATTATCTCTAATTTAGGTATTTATAATGATAGGAAAGTATTAAGATGGCTTCTTCAAAGACTTAAGTGGATGTTTTCATCACCTAAGAAAGGTGCTAAAACTCCCATCTATTTAGCTGACAGTAATGAAGTAAGTAATATAACAGGTGAATATTTCTATCATAAGAAAGTTAAGAAGTCTTCGAAACTGTCTTACGATGAAGAACTTGAGAAAAAATTATGGGATAAATCACTAGAGTGGTTAGCGCCTTGGATAAGATGAAGTAGTATTTCTAGTAGTTACAGTTTAATGTAAATTTTCTTTAAATACTCTAGAAATAAAGCGCTTTCTATTGTAGAATATAAAGTGTGAATCAAGTAGAAAATACTTGAAATATAGTAGTGTAACGGAGGATTAAAATGATAATCGGAATACCTAAAGAAATTATGGAAGGTGAACATCGGGTAGCTGCCATACCTGAAACAGTTAAGAAGTTTATAGCGGATGGAGCTACCGTATTAGTTGAGCGTGGAGCTGGTAGTAGCGCGTTTTATCAAGATGAAGAATACATCGAAGCTGGTGCAACTATAGTAGATGATGTTAAGGAGCTATATGAAAAAGCAGATTTAATCCTAAAAGTTAAAGAACCACTATTTAATAAGCAAAAGAACTTGCATGAATTAGATATGATGCATAAAGGACAATACTTAATTACTTTTCTACATCCAGCTTCTCCCGCAAACCATGAAATGGTTAAGAAGATGGCTCAAGTAGGAGTAATTGGTCTAACTTTAGATGGTATACCGAGAATATCACGAGCACAAAACATGGATGCCTTAACATCAATGAGCACATGTGCTGGTTATAAAGGTATGATCATGGCTACTGATGCTCTCGCTAAGTTTGTACCGCAAATCTTTAGTGCGGTTGGGATGATTAAACCAGCAAATGTCTTAGTTGTAGGCGCAGGGGTTGCAGGTTTACAAGCAATCGCAACCGCTAAGCGTTTAGGTGCGGTTGTATATGCGGCTGATATTCGTCCTGATGCTTGTGAACAAGCTAAGAGTTTAGGTGCAAAAATTGTTGACACAGGTGTTCCAAGTGATATCGCGATTGGCGAAGGTGGATATGCAAAACATCTACCAAAAGATTGGTTAATTAAAGAACGTGAAAGTTTACGTCCAATACTTAAAGACATGGATATTGTCTTCTTAAGTGCACTTGTTCCAGGTAAGATGGCACCAATTATTATAACGGAAGAAATGGTAAAAGAAATGAAACAAGGTTCAGTAATCGTCGATATTTCTATTGACCAAGGTGGTAACTGTGAAATTACTCCTCCTGGAAAGGTAGAAGTAAAACATGGTGTTATCATCAATGGTATTAAGAATATTCCAGGTCACTTACCAACAAGTTCAACTTGGATGTTTGCACAAAATATGTATAATTTAGTTAAGTACTTAATGAAAGATAATACTATAAACATTGACTTAAAAGATGAAATCACTTCATCTATCTTAGTTACTTATAACGGGGAGATTGTTCATACGGGAACTAAAGAGGCAATGGGATTAATTTAATATATAGATAATATAATAATGGCGACAGTAATGTCGCCTTGTTTCTGTATATATAAAAAGTTAGGAGGAAAGCATGAATCCACTAATCATCATATTGATTTTTATAATTTCAACTATTCTCGGATATTTAATCATTAAACAAGTACCAAGTTTACTACATACACCACTTATGTCAGGGATGAATGCCTTAAGTGGTTTAACAGTATTAGGAGCTTTGGTTACATTAGCAGTCTTATTTAAAGATGTAAGTAAGACTGTGTCAGTTATTTTTGGAGGACTCGCAGTTATCTTAGCAATGATAAATGTCGTTGGCGGATTCGTCGTAACAGACCGGATGCTTAAGATGTTCCACAGAAAAGAGGGGAATAAGCATGACTGATTTCTTACAAAATGATATCATTTACTATATTATTTGTGGTATATTAGCGGTGTTGATTCTCGTAGGTATTTCCCTCATGAGTAAAGTAAAGACATCTGTATTAGGAAACCGTCTAAGTGCATTAGCCACTGCATTAGCGATTATTATAACATTAATCAAGTTTGATATAATAAGCACATCTACGATTCTTATTATCTGTTTAGTAATGCTTCTTATAGGTGCTGTAATTGGAACATATTTAGCGAAAAAAGTTAAAATGATTCAAATGCCTGAAATGGTAGCATTACTAAATGGCTTTGGTGGTGCTGCAAGTGCTATTGTTGGTGCTTGTACAATGTTTGTACCTGATATCACTACTTTTGAATTTATTACATCTATGCTAGCAGTTATTATAGGATCATTAACCTTTACTGGTAGTGTGATTGCGGCCGGTAAACTAGCAAAATACATCGATGGAAGACCAATTAAATGGAAGAATCATCAATTTATTAATATATTAATATTAATCTTAATCCTAGTAGTTAGTATTTTGGGTATTGTCTTAGAACTTGAATTTACACCAAAATTAATCATAATGTTAGCTTTACTATTATTAAGTGGTTTCTTTGGTGTCGCATTTGCGATTCGTGTTGGTGGGGCTGATATGCCCATTACCATCTCATTACTTAACTCATTTAGTGGGGTTGCTGGATCAATCGCGGGGATGGCAGTAAATGATATCCTCCTCGTATCTGCAGGTGGTATCGTAGGAGCAAGTGGTTTATTATTAACCCAAATCATGTGTAAGGCGATGAACCGTAGTTTAATCGATATTCTTTTAGGTAATACCAGTGTAGCCTCTTCATCAAAAGTTGAAACTACTAATAAGCATATCGAACACAAAATAGAAAAACAAGAAGCAAGCTTAAATGAAGTATTGAATAACGCTAAAAGTGTTATAATTGTCCCTGGTTATGGCATGGCTTTATCGCAAGCTCAGCATTTAGTTAAACAACTTGCGGATAAGTTAAGAGAAAATGGGGCAAATGTGAGGTTTGCGATTCATCCTGTCGCAGGAAGAATGCCAGGACATATGAATGTCCTCCTCGCTGAAGCAAATGTAGAATATGATGAACTCTTTGAACTAGAAGCGATTAATGACGATTTCAAAGATACTGACCTTTGTATCGTTATCGGTGCAAATGACGTCATTAATCCCGCAGCTAGGGAAGCAGAAGGTACACCAATCTATGGCATGCCTATTCTGAATGTTGATCAAGCTAAACATGTAATAATCTGTAACTATGATTTAAAGCCTGGTTATGCAGGGGTAAATAACCCATTATATGAAAAATCTAAGGGTGTTACACTACTTTTAGGAGATGCCAAGGATTCAATTAGTAAACTATTATCTGAAATTGGTAAGAAAGAAGAAGTCGTTGAAAGTGATAAAGAAGATAGTATTGGTAGTATTATCAAGAATTCTAAAAATGTGATTATAGTTCCTGGATATGGCATGGCGTTAAGTCAAGCACAATTCTTAGTTAAGCAACTCGCAGATAAACTAAGAGATAATGGTGCTTTAGTTCGCTTTGCGATTCATCCGGTTGCAGGAAGAATGCCAGGACATATGAATGTCCTCCTCGCCGAAGCAAATGTTGAGTATGATGAACTCTTTGAACTAGAAGCAATCAACGATGACTTTAAAGATGTTGATTTATGTATCGTCATTGGTGCGAATGACGTAGTTAATCCAGCAGCTAGAGAAGCAGAAGGTACACCAATTTATGGTATGCCTATATTAAATGTTGATCAAGCAAAACATGTAATTATCTGTAACTATGATTTAAAACCAGGTTATTCTGGGGTACATAATCCCCTATATGATAAACAAGAAGGGGTAACTTTACTGCTTGGTGATGCAAAAGATACGTTACAGAAGTTAATTACTGAACTAAGTGAAGTAAATCAAGATACAGAAGAAGTAAAAGCTGTATCACCAGCACAAATCCTCAAAGAATCTCAGAGAGTAATAATTGTCCCTGGATATGGCATGGCATTAGCACAAGCCCAACATTTAGTCAAACAGTTAGCAGATATTTTAAAGAAAAATGGAACTGAAGTTAAGTATGCCATTCACCCTGTCGCAGGAAGAATGCCAGGGCATATGAATGTACTACTTGCCGAGGCTAATGTTGACTATGATGAATTATATGAATTAGAAATTATTAATGATGAATTCAAAGATACTGATTGTTGTGTTGTTGTTGGAGCAAATGATGTCATTAATCCTGCAGCACGTGAACAAGAAGGTACACCAATCTATGGTATGCCCATCTTAAATGTCGATCAGGCTAAACATGTCATTATCTGTAACTATGACTTAAAACCTGGCTATTCAGGTGTACATAATCCTCTTTATGATAGGCAAGAAGGAGTAACTTTATTACTTGGTGATGCATCGGATACTCTTCAAAAATTAATAAATGAATTAAATAGTTTATAGAATAGAAATGGCTCAATCAATTATTTAGATTGAGCCATTTCAATTTTATTTAAAATAATATACATTTTCATATTCAATTTAGTAATCAAAAACTTAATAAATATATGATATAATGAATTAAAAATAGGCATTATTAGGGGGATTTATAAATGCTTTATAAAGATGTAATAACAACTCTAGAAAACCATGGATGCAAATTTATAGAAAAAGTTGATTATTTCGCAGATGTGCCAGACATGTATTCTTTATTCTTTGAACTAGAAAAGTATTGCTTAATAATAGATTATAACATCTGTAAAATTACTAATCCTATCTTTAATTATGCTGAATACACAAATAAGCAAAATGAATACATGTTTAAATATAATCAATGTTACCGGTTTTATGTAGAGAATGACGAGGATTTAGACATTGCCATAGTTACATTTAAAACCCTTATTTCCACAGATAATGAGATAGATATAAATTAAATACCCAAATTCGTGGAGCGTAATTTATCACATCCTGATAACACACTACTAGAAGATTATTTTGAGAAGTGTTTTGTTGAAGTCTATGGTAGTGATGGATTAAAGTACTTAGAAAAAGAATATCATCTTCAAGATATATTTGGTAATAATATCTTAGTTGATTATGTTGTTGAAACGAAAGATAAAAAATATGCGATTGAAGAAAATGGTGTTAATTATCATCATCCACAACTTGTTGGTGTAGAGAGATATAAACAACAGCTTATAAAACAAAAATCTTTAGTAAAATATAATTTTGTAATCTTTCGTTGGTCAACTGAACATCTGTTATTTAAGGAAAAAATGTGTGATGATTTAAAACTGTTTTTAGGTGATAAAGACAGATTTATCGATAAAACAGATATTAAAGTTTCAAGAGGGTTCAAATTATATGAACACCTAGAAGTAACACTCCTTGATATTAAAAAGGCAAGAGAAGAGGGTAATAATTCATTTTTAGTAGTGTTACCAACAGTTTCTGGTAAGTCAAAGATAATCGAGGAAGACATCAAAGAGAATCTTTTTATTAAATCCTGAGTTAAGGATTTTAATAATGAGCTCCACTAATAATATCAAACTCGATTGGTTTGAAAGAATCAAACTACTACTTAACGAAATCAAGCAAAACATCACATATGGGGATGGCGTATCTAATCAAATAGTTATAACTACTTATTCATCTGCTTATGGATTTGTTAATTATTTGGATAAAGAATATTTTGATTATATTGTTGTCGATGAAGCACATCATGCTGTAGCAGATGTTACTAAGAAAACTATCCAATACTTTAACCCAAAATTTCTTATAGGCTTAACTGCGACACCTGAAAGGTTGGACAAGAAAAGACTTGATGAAGTATTTGGTGTTTACTGCGAGCATTTAAATCTAGAAGAAGCAATGAGAAAAGGTATCATCGCTCCCATTAGGGCTTATCGTATTGAAAGTAATATTGATTTAAGCGAAGTAAGATTTAATGGTAAAGAATATCGCTTTGAAGATTTAGAAAGAACTATCAGTGTTGAATCACGTAATGAATTAATAGCAAAAGTCTTAAAGAAGTTCTTTGTAAATGATAAAATGCCATATAAGCAAGGATTAATATTCTGTGTAAGTACAGAACATGCTAATAGAATGGAAAAGATTCTGACTGAATATGGCATCAATGCTAAAGCTGTTCATACAAAAGTAAGGAATTATCAGAGATATATAGAGATTATAATAATAAGAAAATTCAGTTCTTATGTACTTGCCAATTGATTTCAGAAGGTTGGGATAGTCCGCAAACAAGTATCGTTGTCATGGCGAGACCAACCATGTCCAAAGTGCTATACCTTCAACAATTAGGAAGAGGACTACGTAAATATGAGGGAAAGGAATGCTTATATGTAATTGATGTTGTAGATCAATATGGTGCTTTAAACGTACCATGGTCTGTTCATAGTATCTTTAATAATCCATACTATGTTCCTTTCGGAGATATTCTTGGTAGAAATATATCTAGTGATGAAATGACAATTATTGAAGGATTGGTTGAGGAACCACTAGCAATAAGAGAAATCGATATCTTTACCTTTGAAGAAAAGTATAAAGGTTACTTAAGTGTTGAACAACTTGCACGGGAGTTATTTGTTTCAAATAGTAGTGTTTATAATTGGCTCCGAAAGAAGGAAATATTTCCTGATCTTGAGTTCAAATGTGGTAGTGAAACAATTAGGATGTTTAAGCCTGAAAGAGTGGAAGAAATAAGAAAACTTAAAAATCTAAAAGAGCATAGTCATGAGACTATTAAAGATGACTTCTTTGAATTTTTAAATGAAAAGAGTTATACATTCTCATTTAAGATGGTTTTTCTGCTTGCATTTCTAAAAAATCTCGACAAAAACGGTAATGCAAAGATAGATAATGTGTTAAAATTATATAAAAGATTCTATAAAGATAGATTGAATTACAACTTAAAAGTTTATAGAGAGAATTGTATCTATACACATGAGTATTTAGAAAATCATAATGCTATGAAACAAAGCATGCTAAGTAACCCATTTGAAAAATTTGAACGAAAGAGATTTATACTCAACTGTAAGGAATTATCGGAAATTGGGTTTAATTCAAATCTCTGGAATAAATTAACCAAAGAGGATATCAAAAGAATCAAAGATATGATGTATGCTCACCTACAAGAATATTATCAAAACCTTGATGGTTTACTAAATATTGATTATTTATTATAAGAGGAGATTATATGTGTAAAGAATACTATAATAAGTATGCCAAAGAGTTTATTGAATCAACTATAAATGCGGATATGTCCGAGCAATATCATTTTTTTGAAAAATACTTACCTGATACCGGTAAAATCCTTGATATTGGATTTGGTTCTGGTAGAGATAGTTTATATTTCTCTAAGAAGTATGAAGTAGTAAGTATCGATAATAGTGAAGCTTTTGTTGAGCAGGCTAAAAATATATTATCTAATAAAGTATTACTATTAGATGTACGTGATATGCCTTATGAAGAAGAATTTGATGGTATTTGGGCATGTGCCTCACTACTACATTTAAGTTATGCAGAATTACCTGAAGTACTGAATAAATGTTATAATGCACTAAAACCAAATGGTATCATGTATATGTCATTCAAATATGGTGATTTCGCGGGTGAAAGAAACGGTAGGTATTTTACAGATCTTAATGAAGATCGATTACATGAAGTATTATCCTATACTAAATTTGAATTATTAGAATTTAAGATTACTAATGATGTTAGACCAGATCGAGATGATAAATGGTTAAATGTAATTATAAGAAAGTCATAAAAATAAAAACAGACGCTTATATATTTAATAGTATAATAAGCGTCTGTTTTTATT
>JAAYWZ010000078.1 GCA_012516175.1 Bacilli bacterium | reverse complement strand
ATATTTCCACTCCTTGGTTTAGTTTGTTTTATTCAAATCATATTCTATCAGGGTATTGGAAATATGTCTCACTTTTTTTATATAAAATATGGTGTGAGTTTATTTACCCACACCAAATATTATAGAACCAAAAAACTAAGAGTTTTATTCTCTTAGTTTTTTTGCTTATATTTATTTATGAATTTTGATATTGTTTCTTCTTAGGTTCAGGTACAGGGTCATAACCACCTTTACTAAAAGGATTACATCTTAGAATGCGCCATATCATTAAAAAGGTTGCATAAAAGAAGTTATGTTTTTCATATGCTTCCTTGGCATAATTGGAACATGTAGGAAGATATTTACAACTACCACCTAAGTATTTAGATAGATATCTTTGATACAGTTTAATTAGTTTTATCATGAGTTTATTCATAAAATTCACCTTGGCAATATTATAACATTAAACGGTTTGTTTTTCTTTATTTATGAGTATACTCTAGTTAATTTTGGAAAACAATAAACTTTAGGTGGTGGAAATGGTTTATGTATATTATGGTATTTTATTTGTGTGTTTATATATACTCATCTTCTTCTTTCCTTGGTATATAATCCTTTATACTGATGGTAAATTAAAATGTTACTTGGTAATGTTTGGTTTTATTAGAGTTCCAATTAGTTTATCACGCATTTTTAGTAATTTTGTGAGTCGGAAAACTGATGAGGATGAACGGAAAGTTCATTTTATGGAAATCGTGGAAAACTATAAAAAATACCTCAGTTTACGTCCGATTTATCAAGATTTATTTCGAAAAGCGACGATTCAACACTTATATTGGTACACAGCCTTACCGATGGATAATCCAGTTTTAGGTTTATCATTTTTACCGATTGTTACCACTATTCAACAATATTTATTAGGAAGTATATATAATCAATTTAAGAATGTTAAGGACGTTGATGTCGATACAAAGTATAATTACATGGATGATCAAATCTTTATCTATTTCGACTGTATAATTCGACTAAATTTAGCCAAAATTATAAGTGTTAGCATTAAATATATTCATAAGGTACCAGTCTTACTCAAAAGATCAACAATGAGAGGTGATTAATTTGGAACATCCTATTCATAGTTTTATGAAGATTTCCATGGAAAATATCAAAGAAATGGTTGATGTTGATACCATCGTTGGGCAAGCCGTTGATACCAAAGATGGTACTACGATTATTCCCATCTCTAAGGTTCGCTTTGGCTTTGCATCTGGAGGTACGGAACAAAAAACAGATAAGAATCAAGATAGCCAACAGGGTCCTTTTGGTGGGGGAAGTGGTGGTACAGTATCAATCACACCAATTGCCTTCTTAGTTGTGGCAAATAATGGTGAAATCAAAGTCTTATCATTAGAAAATCAAACCCATATTTATGAAAAACTCATTGACTTCATCCCAGAATTATTATCTAAACTTCGTTTAGTCAATCCAAAAAACTTTAATGGACAACGGAAAACAAAAACAGAAGAATAACTGAATCGCAAGATTCAGTTTTTATTTTTGTGAAATTAATGACAAAGTTGGATTTACAGTGTAAAATAAATCATGGTGATAATATGAAGAACATTAGTCATGACAAAATTGAACGTTTTTTTGATTTCATTGATAGTAGTGTAACCATAATTTACGAAAAAACTAAACAAAACTACTTTAATTGTTTATTCCATGTATTTGATTTTCTATTATATAATCTCGAAAATTTAAACAGATTAGATGAAGAATTAATTAATACGTTGGAAGACTTCTACAATAATATAAAAGATGAGAGCTTCAATCAAGAAGAAATTCGAAAAGCTGTTCAGTTAAGTTTATTAAAAGGTTTAAAACACGAAAACCTACATCTTAGTGAAACTACACCCGATTCTTTAGGCATACTATTCGCTTATATTATCGACATTTTATATGCGAAAGAAAAAAAACTCAGTATCTTTGATCCCAACGTTGGTTTTGGGAATTTATTATTTTCCTTATTAAATAGTAGTAATAAAGATTTTAATAAGATTTATGGCGTTGATTATAATCAGTTATATTTAGAGTTTGCGAAACGGCTGGCTGATTTATTGGAATATGAAATCGAATTCTTTAATCAGAATAATTTACGTGACATGTTAGTTCCACCCGTTGATGTCATTATTAGTGATTTACCAGTGGAAGAAGAGAATCTTGCCTTTACTACAGACTTAATTACCTATGCACAAAATATTAAATACAAACCCTATTTAATGATTGAAAACTTCATGAAATATGTCAAAGAAGGTGGCTACTTCCTATACCTTATTCCCAATGATTTCTTTGTCTTACCAAATAATGAATTGATTAAAGGAATCATTTTGAGTAACACTAATATCCAAGGAATTATCGAATTACCCGATGATTTGTTCACTGATGATAAAGCCAAGAAAAGCATTCTTATCCTCCAAAAGAAAGGTAAAGCTGTGCCAGTCAATAAAGAAATCCTCATGATGCGATTCCCTAGTTTTAAAGATAAGGAAAAGGTTCAAAACGCAGTTAACCAAATAAAACAATGGTACATGAATAGATTTTAGGAGGTTTTTATAATGAAAATTCTTTCTGTCAATGCGGGTAGTTCATCGCTCAAGTTTCAATTATTTGAAATGCCTGAAGAAAAGGTCATCGCTTCAGGATTAATTGAGCGCATTGGTTTACCTGCATCTATCATCACCGTGACAACAAACGGCGATAAAAGACGCACGGTTGAAGATATTCAAGACCATGCGAAGGCTGTGCAAAAAGTACTATCTGTTCTACTTGACCTAAGTATCGTCGCAAGTCTCGATGAGATTAAGGGAGTAGGACATCGTGTAGTTCATGGTGGTGAGAAGTTTAGCGATTCTGTTTTGATTACTGATGAAGTAATTACAGAAATCGATAAACTTAGTGAACTAGCACCATTGCATAATCCTGCCAATTTAATCGGAATTAAGGCTTTTCAAAAGGTGTTACCTAACGTTAAGCAAATTGCGGTGTTTGATACAGCTTTCCATCAAACCATGCCTATTGAATCCTATCTTTATCCAGCACCTTATTCTTGGTATGTTAAATATGGTGTACGCCGTTATGGCTTTCATGGCATGAGTCATAAATATGTTTCTGAACGTGCTTATAAACTATTAGGTAAAGGACCAGAAGGAACAAGACTTATCACCATTCATTTAGGAAATGGTGCATCAGTCACGGCGATTAGAGATGGGAAAAGTGTTGAAACCTCGATGGGCTTTACACCTTTAGTAGGATTAATGATGGGCACACGTTCTGGTGATGTGGATCCTTCCATTTTGCCATTTGTGATGCAGAAAGAAAACTGTAGTTTTGAAGATACGTTAAACGCTTTAAATTATGAGTCTGGTTTAAAAGGTATTTCCTTAGCATCAAGTGACATGCGGGACATCCTAAAAGGTGTTAATGAAGGTAATAAACAATGTATCTTAGCTTTTAATCTATATATAAAGCGTGTCTGTGATTATATTGGTCAGTATTACATTTTATTAGGCGGATGTGATGCATTAGTCTTCACCGCTGGTATTGGGGAAAACAGTGGACAAACACGCAAAGCAATCATTGACCGGTTAGCTGCTTTAGAGATTAAACTAGATGAAGAAGCTAATAAAGTAATGGGTAAAGAAAGTATTGTGACTAAACCTGATTCGAAGATTAAAGTGCTAGTCATACCAACTAACGAAGAGTTAGTCATCGCACGTGATACATTACGATTGATTAGTTAATTTAGTCGAAAAATAGAAGAGAAAATAAATAAGGGTTCTGGCTCAACGGCCAAAACCCTTTTTTTGATCTTTGATTTTGCTATTTTGTTAAACCAATGGTTTGATTTACATCGAGAACGAATAATATTCCTTTTCCTGGTTCATCAATCTTATGGTCTTTGCGTATCGCTGCGACGATATCTTCTGCACGGTCATTTTCAGCGATGATTAGTAAGATTTCCTTTTCTGGTTCAATGGGGAAGGAAAAGAGAACCTTTTGTTCGTGAATGCCACTACCACGGGCATTAATGATGGTGGCTCCTTTCGCACCAGCGGCAATCGCTGAATCTAATACATACTCTGCCTTTCCGCGATCTACGACAACGAAGATTGCTTTGTGCATATTCTTCCTCCCTTCTTCTTTAGCATCATTAGTACTACTGTCTTTACGAATACCATAAACACTATTTACACTCATCGTGAAGACAATTCCATGATGTGGTTTTTCAAATTGAAACTTTTTGTCTAACTCAGGTAAAGCTTTATCGACCACGTCTTTATGTGCAACCATCATAATGATTTCCTTTCGCACATCAGTCAAATCTAAGAGTTTAAGGAAATAATTATTAACCGTTCCCTTGCCTAAAAAGATTGTCGCACCATTGATTCCTTGTTTCATCGCATACCGCACAATTTTGCTGGCTTTTCCGAAATCAACAATTATCCATATTATCTCGTAAGGATTCATAAGAACCTCCCTTAAGCACTTTTACGAAGTTTTAATTTATACAATAAACCAAGGACTTGCAGGACGATAAGCGGTGTTAAAGCGACCATCGCAATCATACCAAATCCTTCCATGGTGTTTCCTGTATAGTGACTCGCTACACCTTGAGAGAAAGCAAGAATGAAAGTCGCTGTCATTGGTCCACTCGCAACCCCTCCTGAGTCAAAGGCCATCCCGACGAAAATACGTGGGACAAAGAAGGTTAGTATAAGCGCGATTATATATCCAGGCAAGAGATAATGCCAGAGGTTGATAGAAGGTACGAGGGTTCTAACCATCGATAAAGCAACCGCAAGTCCTACACCAATTGATAAGGTTGGGAGGACGATTCTTCGTTTAATAGAGCCACTCGTAACATCTTCAATTTGTTTTGTTAGTACATAGACAGCAGGTTCAGCAAGAATTGTAACCATACCTAAAACCAAACCAATAATTACAACAATTACTTTACTTCTACCAGCTACAGCTTCACCAACTAAACGACCAACATCCATAAATCCAGCATTAACACCAGTTAGAAACAATACTAAACCGATAAAAGTATAGATTAAACCTCTAATTATTCGTCCAACTTGTTTTCGACCTAATTTAAACGATAAAAATTGAAAAACAAAAAAAATAACAACAAGTGGTATTAAAGCGATGATAACATCCCGAGCCACATGTGGCACATTTTTAATGAAAGGTAAGAGAATCTTTGTACTAATTTCATGACCTCCATCAGGAGCATGAGTGATTTCACCTGGATTCATAATGATCCCAAGTAGAAGTACTGGCATAATCGCTCCTGCGCTAGCTATACCAACTAAACCAAAACTATCTTCTTCACTAGTGCCTTTCTTATGTTTTAGAATAGTTACCCCCATATTGAGGGCTAATAAGAAAGGAACAGTCATCGCACCAGTAGTAGCTCCAGAGGCATCAAAAGCCATTGCGAGGAATTCACTTGGTGCAAGTATTCCGAGTAACAGAATAATAATGTAAGCCACTAATAAAAAGATGTGTATGGGAAAACTGAAAATAACTCTTAATAGTCCTAAAGCCACAAGGACAGCAATGCCAATCGATACAACAAGAACCATTCCCATTTTGCTTACAGTATTATTTGTGACTAGTTCAACTTGTTCAGCCAAAATATGTAAATCTGGTTCGGCAATGGAAATAAAGAAACCTAATAACAGACCACCAATAGCTACTATCCATAACTTGTTAGATTTCGCTAAGGTATTACCCATGAGGTTACCAATCGGTGTGACACCGATATCAACCCCAAAGAGGAAGATAGATAAGCCTAGAATAATTATAAAAGCACCGATTAAGAAACGAAATAACGCAGGGTTGTCAATTGGTGTGATTGTAAAATGCAAAATTAAGACAATTATCGTAATCGGTAGTACAGAAAGAATAACTTCTTTTAATTTTTCTAAAATTAGATACAAAAGCAAACACACCCTTTCACTTGTTGTGATATTTATTATTTTAACATATTTTAAAATTGATAGTAAACAAATATAGCAATAAAAATAAAATAGTAGAATTATTGCGAAAAAAGTCATATTGATAATATTATTATTCGCTAATTAATATATTTTAGTAATCGAATAAAATCAGAGTTAGCGTTAGGGAGGAAGTATGAACTATTCAAGCATGTCCATTATTGATATAGAAAGGGAATTAGTTACTGATTTACAATTAGGACTACATGCTAGTGAAGTAGCGCGAAGGCAACGAGAATTTGGAAAAAATGTGATCTCTGAAAGTAAAAAGCGCACATTCTTTCAAATGTTCCTTGAACAGATTAGTGATTTCATGGTTCTGACACTAATTGGAGCAGCGATTATCTCATTTTTGTTAGGTGAAAAACAAGAAAGTATATTGATAATCGTTATTGTCGTTGTCAATGCGTTTTTAGGGATTATCCAAGAATATAAAGCTGAAAAAAGTTTAGAGGCAATAAAAAAACTTGCGAGCGTTCATGCACGCGTAATTCGGGGTGGCAAATTAGAAATCATCGATGCTAGTGAGTTAGTAGTAGGGGACATTGTACTTATAGAAGCTGGAGATTATGTGCCCGCAGATATGCGGTTAATCGAGGTTAATAATCTCAAGGTTGATGAATCACCCCTAACTGGTGAAAGTGTACCTGTAGAAAAGGATACAGAAGTTATTCTCAGTGATAATGTTCCGATATCAGAACGAAAAAATATCGCCTTTAAAGGTACTTATGTAACTTATGGTAGTGGTAAGGGTATAGTTCATGCGACAGGTATGCAAGCTGAAATAGGTAAGATTGCTGAGATGATTGCGAGTGCTGAAGAACTCCAAACACCCATGCAGAAGAGTTTAGAACACTTAGGTAAAGTATTATTAATCATGATATTAGCTATATGCGCCATAATCTTTTTCATCGGTATTAGTAAAAATCAAGGTATTTTTGAGATGTTTATCACGGTAGTTAGTTTAGCTGTTGCGGCTATACCAGAAGGCTTACCAGCGATAGTCACGATAGTTTTGGCTTTAGGAATGCAGCGGATGGCTAAGCACCATGCGATTATTAGAAAATTACCGGCAGTAGAGACATTAGGAATTACAGATGTCATCTGTTCGGACAAGACAGGCACATTAACTCAGAATAAGATGACGATTACCCAAGTCTTTGTCAACAACGATATTATTAGCTTAGAAAGCAAACTAAGCCCTTCACTTGAAAGAATGATAGTATATGGAGTACTTTGTAACAACGCTAAAATAACAAGTGAGAGGGATTTTATTGGTGATCCCACAGATGTAGCGTTTATGCATTGGGCTACGCATTATGATTTATCTCCCCATAGAATTATTGATGATTACCAAAAACTCTATGAGATTCCCTTTAGTTCAGAACGTAAATTAATGACTACAGTTAATTCAATTAATGGCAAAAAGTTTGTAATCACAAAAGGTGCTTTTGAGAAAGTTTTAGAGATTTCAAAAAATATTTACCTAAATGACTCTGTCCATCCATTAATTAATAGTCATAAGAATAAATTGATTGAAGCAAACGAAAAGTTTACAAATCAAGCTTTACGGGTAATTGCGATTGGATATAAGGTATTAAATGATGATGAAGAATTGGATGATGAAAAACTAGAAAAAGGCTTAACTTTCGTTGGTTTTGTCGGGATGATCGACCCACCGCGAGTTGAAGTTTATGATGCGATTAAAAAATGTAAAAATGCAGGTATTGAAACCATCATGATTACTGGTGATCATAAAAATACAGCCCTTGCGATTGCGAACCAACTAGGAATGCTTAATTACGGAGATGAAGCCATCACAGGTACTGAATTAGATAATCTAAGTGATAGAGAATTAGAAAGAAGAATAAAAAACATTAGGGTTTATGCCAGAGTTACTCCTGAACATAAGGTGAGAATTGTTAAAGCCTGGAAAAAACAGAATAAAATCGTGGCGATGACTGGTGATGGTATTAATGATGCTCCCGCATTAAAACAAGCCGACATCGGAGTTGCTATGGGATTAAGTGGTACTGAAGTAGCCAAAGAAGCTAGTGATATGATTCTTACGGATGATAACTTTGCGACGATTGTGAAAGCAGTAGAAGAAGGTAGAATTATATTTGTCAATATCAGAAAGGCGATAAAGTTCTTATTAAGTTGTAATGTTGGGGAAATCCTAACGGTCTTATTAGGCGCATTATTAGGAAGTTTTCTTTATGGACACTCTGTTAACCCTTTAACTCCTGTCCAATTATTATGGGGAAATCTTGTCACTGACTCCTTAATCGCTATTGCGATTGGTCTAGAAAAGGCTGAACCAGATCTAATGAAGAAAAAGATTGTCAATCATGGTCTAATTGATTTTGAAAGTGGCATCATGATTATCTTCCAAGGCATCTTAATTGGCTTTATTTCCTTTGCGGCTTATCATATCGGTTATCGTATGAATGGAGAACTGTTAGGTAGTACCATGGCTTTTATGACATTAACTATTACCCAACTCTTCCATGCTTTTAATATTAGAAGTGAAAACTACTCAATCTTTAAAATCGGTGTTTTTTCAAATAAATACATCATCTTTGCCTTCGTTCTAAATTTCTTCCTTCAATTAGGAACAATAATTCATCCTTTCACCAGAAAACTCTTTGATACTGTGATGTTAACACCAAAACAATTCATCATTGTTTTATTACTGACAATCTTACCTGTTCTAGTAGTAGAATTTGGTAAAGCTTTCCATAAAGAATAAAAAAGCCGAGTATATCGGCTTTTTAATCTTTCGCAAACTTATTTAAATAGAAAGACACATAACTTGCGACTAATAAGAGGATGATGCTTAGAATTAGTGTGCGATTAATCGATATTGCTTGATTGAAGATAGGAATAAGTTCTGGTAACGATCCAATCACAAAACCGACAATCGCATAATAGGTAATACTATAGTGTTTATTTATTAAGTATTCCATTAAGCGGGAAAATAATAATGTACCTACCACTAATCCTAAACCAAGAGGAATCAAAATATACATTTTATCTAAGAATGCAAGTATCATATCCTTAGATGCAAAAGGTAAGAGGAATATATCTTTAATACTCGCTATCGCATTCATTACTAAGCCATAGACACCTATGAGGAATAATAGTACCGTCCCGCTAATTCCAGGAATAACGAGTGAACCCGATAGAACTATACCTATGAGAAATAGATAGATAATATTTCTAAAATTAAAAATAAGTTCTGTTTCTTGAATATTATCAGAAATACTGGTGTTATCAATCCAACAGAAGAATAAACCTATTCCTAGGGCTAAAAAGAAAGGTATGAGTAGATAATAATTAAATCCTTTTTTATTCGCTGTTTTAAGTAAACGGGGAATAGTCCCTATCACCAATCCTGCGAATGTAAACATTGTTGGTAGGGCATAGTGTTTTAAGAGAGTTAATTGGATAGAACTAAATAACACAATACCAATAACCACACCAATACCAATATTGATTAGAAATAAGGCATTATTTTTAATATCTTTAAAAAAGTTATTTATTGAATTAATGATTTTTTCATATAATCCAAAGATAATCGCAATTGCTCCACCACTAACACCAGGAGCTATAGAACCAGCACCAATCAGGATGCCTTTTGCGAGCATTTTTAAAAACTTCATATATGGTACCTCATTTCGTTTTTTTTATTTATTATACTATCATAACTTAAATAAAATGCAAGAATTAGCCGAAAAAACTGGTATCCTACTATAAATCATCGATTTTATCTAGTATAATATAATGGGATTTTATTTCGAGGTGAACGCCATGTACACACAACTATATACGATGTCTGTGTTTTCCCTCCTAAATAGTGCCTTAAAAATTGAAGATTATGTCGCACATGCTAAAGAGTTGAATATGAAAGCTTTAGCGCTAACTGATGAAAACAATGTTCATGGTCTAATCAAGTTTTATCGAGCTTGTGTTAGTGCTGGGATTAAACCCATTCTTGGTATGACAGTATTTCTCGAAAGCGATACGCCTTTAATCTTGTTAGGAAAAACTATCAAAGGATACGAGAATTTATTAAGACTATGTACTGAGGTAAAATTAAATCAAGATATCTTTAATATTAAGTTTTTAATTGGATATAAACAATACTTAATTGGGATATTACCGACCAATAATGGGAAATATCATTTTTATATAAATGTCCTTAAGGAAGTTTTGGGAGAAGATTTGTACTTATCTTATTTTCCACCGTTCACCGAGAATATTAAATTAAATAATCAAAAAGTAAAGGAATTATGTCAAGTTCATAAAATACCTGCCGTATGCATACAAGAAGTAAGATATTTAAAGAAAGATGACGCCTCTGTCTTAAGATACTTAAGGGCAATTAATAAAGGAGAAGTACTTGGTAAAACAGGGTTTGATTTGTTCTCTACTAATCAGTACTTTTTGTCTGAGGCAGAATTCCATGAAATTTTTAGTGGTTATGAAGAAGCAATAAGAAACACATTGAAGATTGCTGATGAATGTCATGTAACCCTTGACTTTAGTCGTTTCCATTTACCGAAATATCCTGTACCAGAGAATGTCTCAAGTAGTGATTACTTAAAAGCAATCTGTAAAGTCGGGTTAGAGAAACGCTTAAACACTAAGAACATTCCAATGGTGTATTTAGAACGTTTAAAGTATGAACTAAGTGTCATTGAAAAGATGAATTTCAGCGATTATTTCTTAATCGTCTATGACTTTGTCAAATATGCTAAGCAAAATAAAATCTATGTTGGTCCTGGTCGGGGATCAAGCGCAGGTAGTTTAGTATCTTATGTGTTAGGAATAACCAATATTGATCCCATCGAATATGACTTGTTATTTGAAAGGTTTCTAAATCCTGAGCGGGTTAGCATGCCTGATATTGACTTGGACTTTCAGGATGATCGCCGGGATGAGGTTGTTAAATATGTTCAAACCAAATATGGAAAGTACCATGTTGCCCATATTATCGCCTTTGGTACTTTTCAAAGTCGAAGTGCCATCCGTGAATTAGGCAAAGTTATGGATATTCAAGATTTCCGAATTGAGCAGATTATCGCACTAATAGATCCATTGCTGTCAATTAAGGAAAACATCGAAGGTAATCCTGAACTTCAACAGATTATCAACGACTATAAAGATATCAAGCACCTCTTTGCGATGGCACAAAGAATTGAAGACATCCCCCGCAATACTACTACCCATGCAGCAGGGATTATCATATGTAGTGAAGATTTGCGTGGTTTAGTCGGATTAGGTTTAAGTTTAGATGATGTCTATCAAACTCAATTTGAAATGACTGATTTAGAAGCATTGGGATTATTAAAGATGGACTTCTTAGGTATTAGGAATCTCACTGCGATTAGTGAGATCGTGCGATTAATCCAAGAAATATATGGTATTACGATTGATATCAACAACATCCCTTTAAATGACCAGAAGACCTATCGACTAATAGCCCGTGGTGATACTACTGGTATCTTCCAGTTGGAATCACAAGGAATGCGCCAAGTACTTCAAGATATAAATGTTGAAAGGTTTGAAGATATTGTTGCTGTTAATGCTTTATACCGTCCTGGACCGAAGGATAATATTACTACATTCATTAATCGAAAGAAAGGTATCGAGAAAAGCGAATACCTCCATGCGGATTTAAAGCCAATCTTAGAAAGTACTTATGGAATAATCGTTTACCAAGAACAAATAATGAAGATTGCCCAGAAGTTTGCTGGTTATAGCCTTGCTGAAGCGGATTTATTGCGAAGAGCGATTGGTAAGAAACAAAGAGCAGTATTAGAAAAAGAAAAGGAACACTTTGTAAGTCGAGCAATCCAAAATGGTTATGATAAAGATACAAGTGAAACGTTATATGATTATATCTTGAAGTTTGGTGATTATGGTTTCAATCGTAGTCATTCCGTAGCCTACGCCTTAATCTCCTACCAAATGGCTTATCTAAAAGCAAATTTCATTGTGCCGTTTATGGTGGTATTACTAAGTCAAGTATTAGGTAGTGAAAGCCAAACCAGTTTATATATTAAGGATTGCAAGCGATATGGTATTGGTATCTTGCCGATATCGATTAATAAGAGTAATGATACTTATACTATCGAAAATGGTAAAGATATTAGGATTGCGCTACTCGCAATTAAAGGGATTGGTAAGAACATCGCTGATAACATTTTAGCTGAACGTAAAAACGGCTTGTTTAAATCATTCCCTGACTTCGTCTATCGCACTCAAGGAATTATTAAGCAAAACGCTTTTGAAGCCTTAGTTTACGCTGGAGCTTTAGATGAATTTAACCTTTCAAAAAGCGTCATGATTAATAATTATCATAAAATCTTAGATTTTTATCGCTTTAATCGTAGTGGTTATTTTACAGATAAGATCGAGATTTCTTTAGATTATGAAGAATATTCGCCAAGTATCTTAATGAAAAAGGAAAAAGAGTTATTAGGATTCTACTTAAATAGCCATCCTGTGCGAAGATATATTAATCAACATCAATATATTGGTGTTATACCTAGTCAAACATTTAAGCACATTAATAAAGAAGTAGAATTACTTGGCTATTTAGAAAAAGTGAAAATAATTAAAACAAAAACTAACGACAATATGGTAATACTTACTATTTCTGATGATATCACTGATATCGAAGGAGTAATTTTCCCTAATATGTATGAAAAACTAATAAATTATGTAAGTTCAGATAACCTCTATTTATTCAAAGGTATAATTAGAGAAAGAAATGGAAAAGCGCAAATCGTAGTTAATCATTTGGTAAAAATAGCCATTTAAGTAAACGCTTAAATGCTAAAAGATTTTATTGTATAATTAAATAAAATGTGGTAAATTAAGTATTGTATGACCTTTAATGGAGAGTGATGTAGAAATGATAAAACGGATTGGAATATTAACATCAGGTGGCGACGCCCCTGGGATGAATGCTTGTATTCGTGCTATAACTAGACAAGCATTCAAATATGGTGTCGAAGTATTTGGGATACGTAACGGTTTTAACGGTTTAGTGAAAGGTGATATATATCAATTAACATCATATGATGTAAGTGAAAAGATTAATCGTGGTGGTACTTTCTTAGGGTCAGCACGTTTACCTGAATTTAAGAACCCTGAAGTACGGGCAATTGGTATTGAACAATTAAGAAAACATCAAATCGAAGCATTAGTGGTCATCGGTGGTGATGGCTCATATATGGGTGCAAAGAAATTAACAGAAGAAGGTGTCAATTGTATCGCTGTTCCTGGTACAATCGATAACGATATCGCCTCAACTGATTATACGATTGGTTTTGATACTGCCTTAAACACCGTTGTTGAAGTGATTGATAAATTACGTGATACAACTAGTAGCCATTATCGTTGTAGTGTCGTAGAGATTATGGGTCGCTATTGTGGTGATTTAGCAATTTTTGGTGGTCTTGCTGGTGGAGTAGAAGACTTAATAATTCCTGAGAAAGGTTTTGACCTTGAAGAAGTCATTAATCAAATCGAAGAAGCTCGTCGCAGAGGTAAGCGACACTTCATTATTGCCTTAGCAGAACTAATTACCGACCCATTTGAACTAGCACGTACAATCGAAAAACGTACTGGTGTTGAAACGAGAGCGAACGTAATTGGCCATATTCAACGAGGTGGTTCACCAACCGCCTTTGATAGAGTATTAGCTAGTAGATTAGGTGCTTATGCGGTGGATTTACTCATGCAAGGATATGGTGGACGTTGTGTTGGAATAAAAGAAAACAAATTAGTTAATTTTGATATCTATGAAGCTTTAGAAATGCCGAGGAGAAATGCCCTTGACCTATACGAGTTATGCAAGACGCTATCCTAACAGGAGGGATGTTTATGGCAAAAGATTTTAAACGCACAAAAATAATCTGTACAATCGGACCCAAATCAGAAAGCAAAGAACTCATGTCGCAATTAGTCGATGCCGGGATGAACTGTATCAGAATGAATTTTTCTCATGGTGATTATGAGGAGCATTTACAACGTATCAAGACTATTCGGGAAATCAATGCTGAAAAAAATACTTATGTAGCAACCATGCTTGATACTAAAGGACCAGAAATTAGAACTCATAAATTCGCCAATGGTGATGAGCTAACAGTCATTGAAGCAGGTAGTAAAGTCAAAGTATATATGACCGAAGTTCTTGGTAATGCGGAGCAATTCTCTATCAACTATAGTGGTCTGATTGATGATGTTGACATCGGTAGCATCCTTCTTGTTGATGATGGATATTTAGAACTACGCGTCTTAGATAAATGTGAGGATCACATTGGTCGTTATCTCTTAACAGAAGCACTTAATACGCATGGTGTAAAAAATCGCCGTGGTATAAACGTACCAGGTGTTAAGCTAAATATGCCATTCATTTCGGAAAAAGACCGTAATGATATCATCTTCGCCTGTAAACATGAAATTGATTATATTGCCGCAAGTTTTGTTCGTCGCGCTAGCGATATATTAGAAATAAGAGAACTTGTAAAGGAACATAATGGCGAACGGATTCAAATCATCGCAAAGATTGAAAATCTTGAAGGAGTAAGAAACGTCAAAGAAATTATCGAAGTAGCAGATGGTATCATGGTTGCTCGTGGTGATTTAGGTGTAGAAATACCACCAGAAGAAGTACCAGTTATCCAAAAGCAAATTATTAAACTTTGTAACGAAGCAGGCAAAATCGTTGTAACCGCAACACAAATGTTAGAATCAATGATTAATAACCCTCGTCCTACTAGAGCTGAAGTTAGCGATGTTGCCAATGCGATACTTGATGGTACGGATGCAGTGATGTTATCAGGTGAATCAGCCATGGGTAAGTACCCTGTCCGCGCTTGTCGTACTCAAGCTATTATTGCGAAAAGGATGGAAATGGAAATTGATCATGCCGTGATGATTAAGCGTGCGATTATTTCAAGTCCCCATACAATTGAATCAGCCATTGGCCTATCAGTAGCTGATTCTGCGGCTGATTTGGGAGCTAGTGTTATAGTGGCAGCCACGATGTCTGGTTATACTGCCCGTTTAATTTCCAAATACCGTCCAGCTTGTCCCATCATTGCGGTTACACCTTCACAAAAAACAGCGCGAAGTCTTGCGCTCAATTGGGGCGTAATCCCGGTGGTAATTGAAGAAGCTAATTCAAGTGAAGAATTAGTATTAATTGCGGAAAAAGTTGCGATTGAATATGCAGAATTAAAACCAGGTGAAATCGCGATTATAACTGCAGGTGTTGCTAAGCAACGCACAACTAACATGATGAAGATTTTTGAAGTCCCGAAAAATTTTAAAGAGGTTTAAACCTCTTTTTTCATAGGTGATAATATATGACACTCCAACAACAAAAGCCATTAATAAGAACTCTCATGCTACTTATTTTATTGCTTATTATTATCTTTATATTTATTGAGCAATATCTAATTGGTAGTATCTTAAGTTCTGTTTTACTTATCCTTATTATATATTACTTAACTATAAGGAAAACTGTTGAAACCACCCTCTGCCTTATTGTCAATGATGGCCAGGTCTTAATGATGTTACGAAATAAGAAGAAAAACGACGTACATTTACATAAATATAATGGATTAGGGGGAAAGGTCGAAAAAGGAGAATCAATGCATGATTGTGTCAAGCGCGAAGTGTTTGAAGAAGCAGGTATTATCCTAACAAAGTATCAGTATATAGGAAAAGCCATCTTTAAAAACTTTGCCAATTCGATTGGTAAGGAAATCATGTATTGTTTTATCGGCTATGAGTATGAGAATAATATAGGAGATTGCAACGAAGGCGAACTCCAATGGATACCTAAAGAAAAAGTGCTAGAGTTACCACTGTGGGAAGGGGACAAGTATTTTCTCATGGATATCATCGAAGCAAGACCTTTTACCATTTATCTTCATTATAATGGTGATAAAGTAGTTGATTATAAAATAAAAAGGAGAATCACAAAATAAAATGATTCTCCTTATTTTATTCTAAGTTAAAGTATGTTTTTAGGAAATGAGCGAGACCATCCTCAGTATTAGACTTAGTTATGAATTTAGCAACCTCTTTAGCACTAGGATGACCATTTTCCATAGCCACTCCAATTCCTGCATTTTTCAACATTTCGACATCATTTTCACCATCACCGATGGCGATTGTATTTTCCATTGGTATGCCATAATAATCACAGATGAATTTCATGGCGTTACCTTTATTTGTTTCTGGGGTATAGATTTCCACGATTTGTTGATATTCGCCACCCCAGTTACGGAATTTAAGGATGCCATCAAAGTTTTTTGTGAGATACTGGCTTACATCAGGATAGGTATCGGGATATGTCAAAAGAATGAAACCATTTGGATTTAGATGGAGTGTATTTCTAAATTCACCAATAATTATTTTCCCTCCATTAGGATGTACTAGGGGCATGATGTCTTCGCTTTCCTTATAAATATATATGTTCTCATAATATTCGCAAAATGCATTTTCGATTAAGTGACCAATTTCATCAAAAACTTTCAAAATATAATTGACATTTATCTCTCTTGATATCTCATCAAAGTGTTCATCATAAGGATGGTGAATTAGCGCACCATTATAATTGATGATAGGTGTATGTAAACCCAATTTATCATAAAATACTTTTGAAGACCGATAAGGTCTGCCAGTAGCGATGCATACAATGTTACCTAAATCAATTACTTTTTTAATAGTATTAACTGTTTCAGTTGTCATCGTTTCCCAATCGTATAAGGCTGTTCCGTCTAAATCAATAAATATAATATGTTTTTTACTCATGTATTCACCTCAATTTTGTCAGGTAATAATAAGAATATAACATTTATATTATTTAGTCAACAATAAACTATTATATTATAGAAAGAAAATCATTATCTAATCTTTTTCGACATGTCTATTAT
>JAAYWZ010000077.1 GCA_012516175.1 Bacilli bacterium | reverse complement strand
TGGATCAATTCCCATGACAGGGTTATTTAATGTGTATGCATACATGTTGTGACCTAATATAACTCCTTGTGGCCCTAACAACCCATCCGCATTGATAAACCGACCAATCTCAGGATTATAATAACGACTGTTGAGATAGTACAATGATGTCTCTTCATCATAGCGATAGCCACGATATCGATATGGATTGATTTTTGCTAGTTCACTGCTAGTTTGATATACTATATTACCCCATGCATCATATACATATTCTACTACAACATTACCTGATTCATTTACTATTTTAGTTATATCACCTTGTAAATTTCGAATATATAAATAAATATTATTATTGTATTTAAACCCTATTAGGGTACCATCAACATCATATAAGTAATCAACATACTTAGTTGTACTACCTGAATTAATCGTTTCTCTTAATACTTTATCTCCATCTAAGAAGTATTTACATGTTACTGTAGTTTGTGTACTATGAGTAAAAATGGTCTTTTCAGTCCTTAATCCTTGGTCATTATATTTATAACTAATTGTGTATATTGTTTTACCATCATTTTGCTTAATATCTATCTTTCTTAATACTCTGCCTTCATAATCTAAATCAGCATATGCGTATATTACACCATTATATTTAAAGTTATATATTTTAGTAGGATTTCCTATTTGATCATATGTAAATGTATTTATAGGTGTTATTGATGTTATGTTTCCATTTGAATCGTAAGTTATAGATTGTATACTATCAAGTCTATCTTTCCATTGTGTATTATAAATATATTGCAAATGTTCAATAGGATAATTATTAGGTGTTGATTCAGGGTTTCCAACTTTAAATACTATTCGGAAAGTAACATTTAAATATCCATCCGTCGCATAATAAGTATTATAATAATATCCAACTTTATTTACATCTAAGTTAGATTCAATTAAATAGGACGGCATATATACCTGATAACTATCGTAAATATAGAAATTGAAATAGAGATTAGGCGTTTCTCCAATTTGCAAATTATAAATCTTTCTGTAATCATAACCACCATTATAACGCATTTTTACTTGTGGATTAGATGAACTATATTCATAAAAATCTGGTATTACATATTGATATTCACTTTCACCATAATTAAACTTCTTAATATCCGTGATATTTCCATGTGTATCATAATAATAATATTTTGTATAGCAATTACTTATACTGCAATAACTGTAGATATTATTATTTTTTACATCTTCTCGAACTAGTTGATTCAAATTATCATACTTATAATTATATTCTTCTTTTACATTACCATTCTTATATACTTTAATGTTTGTTATATTCCCTATATTATCATAAGTGTATTCATATTGTAATCCATCGATACTATAAGATATATTCTTAACTCTTAAAGAAGCATTACCATGAACTACTTTACTATCATCATATGTTATTAATTGATTTATTGATAGTGAGCCTAAAGATGTTATTACTTGATTTAATCTTAGTAAACTGTCATTGGCATCATATTCATAATTTTTAGTAATAGTTTTCCCACTCGTTTGAATTACTGTTTTATCGTATAAACCTTTTAAATTTCCATATGTATAGTAATAGTAATCAACATATGTTTTATTTCCATCTAGTGTGTAATCATAATCCTTTAGTTGTCCTGTATTATTATTATAACCTAGAGTTATGGAGTTGTTCAATTGGTCAGCTATTGATATTAATCTACCACTTAAATCATAACGGTAGTTAAATGTGTTCCCTGATACGTAATCATAGACAGTTGCTAATCGACCAGCATAATCATACTCATAACTGTAGCGTACCACATTATTCACTTTTATCTGAGTTATTCTGTCCTCACTATCATAAATAAATGTTACATAATCATTGTTACCGTAATATTGATTCCTGAGTTTATCCTGATAATATGTAGTTCCATCATAAGTTTTACTATAATAGTCATAAGAAACTAAAGTTTGTGCGTTTACTTTAACCTGACTTAATCGATTAAATGAATCATAAATGAACTCATAATAATAACCATTCACATGTATCTTCTTTAACTTACCATTTTCGTATTCATAATTATTTTGCGAATCTGATTGTGATACCTGAGTTAATCTACCGTGAATATCATAATCATATTCAGTGATAATATTATTGCCACTAGATGCCTTTTGTACTAGTTGCTCGAGTAGTCCTGTTACAGGATCATAATCATATGTTGTTTTGTTATTATATGGATCAATAGTTTCCTTAATAAACTGGTTATTGTATGCATAACTAGTAGAATTCTTAAAATAATTTCCTGTTGTTAAGCCAGTAGTAACACTATTTACCAGTCCTTTTCCATTTACATATTCAAAATCAACAGTAACATTATCTTTTTTGATTGTATTCACTCTTAAATCGTCATAAATAATATCTGTAACTGTCCCATCAGCATCTGTTATCTTTTTTAAATCACCAGTTTCATTATATTCGAAATATATATCATTGTTTACCCCAGGTGAATCAATCTTTTCTAATTTACCATTTTGAATAACATCATCTGGATTATCTTGACCTACATAACTATAACTTGTACCAAAACTACCTTGATACAATTGCAATCCATCAAAATATACTGTGCCTTCTCCTAAATACTCAACTATCATGTCAATTTTATCATATGTTCTTGTAGTTTTAACTTCCCTCATTAAATATTGCCATGTTTCAATATTTGTATTAAAGTCTAATGTGTATGTTTTTGGTGTATATATTTTTTCATATCCTATAGGCATATAATTACATACTATTCCTCCTGTATATGGATCTGGAGTACACACTAAGTCATAAAGCATTTGCTCATAATATTCATATATGACTAATATTATACGGAATCGTTTGTCAGATTGATAATTAGCTGGTTGTACATACCCTTGTGCCCATCCTCCAAATATGAAACTTTGTCCTGCATATCCCTGTACTGTTATTTCTTTCTTAATACTTTTAACTGTATCTCCATCACCATTCACCTTAATTGCATAATTACCTAGAATATTCTTATATGTTCCTTGAGCTGATGAAATATCTCTAGTCATTCCGTTTAATATCCATCCATTAGTATTACTTTCGAACGATGGATTCTCTATCAAATTTACGCGATTATCGATTAGATTTCCATTACCTGTTAAATTACTTTTCTGAGGTGTAGAAACAAAGATTATCTTATGGTTTAAATTCCAATTTACTAAGTAATTATTAACTGGCTTATGACTAAATAAATCGTAGTAAACATAAAATTGAGCATTACCAAAACTATCTAGTATATTTATTGTATGACCATAGTTATCAAAAGTGTACATGACAGATTTGCCATTTTCGTCTTTAAACTTGGTTTGTTTAAAGAGATATTCAATTTCTAATAATGATATGTATTTTCGTGTACCATTCTCAATATTATATAATCTTACCATAGAAACTTGGTCGCGTGTACTGGATATATAATGATACTCTAATCCATTTTCGTATGTATTTTTCGCATTAATAAGTCTATCAGTTGCATCATAATCATATATATTGATATCTCCATTAGATACCCATGTTTGGGTTGAAGCATCATATGAATAGTGCGTTATACTAACTAGATTATTATTAAAGTAAGAATATTCAATTTTCTGATAATTAACTAAGTAATTATTTTTGTCCTTCCGTTTTATAATTATATCTTTTAAGTTGCCACCGTCTGTAGAATAATAGTGAAATTCTGCTTTGTTTCCAACACTATCTTCAACAAAATCTATTTTTTCACTATTACCAATATAATGAACAGTGTAGTAACCAGTGTTAACATTATCGCTTACGGTTAACCATATATTTCTAGTACCTGTTTGATTATCTCTAAAATCGTTAAATACAAATTCTACATGTTCTGGAGTAAGTAAGTGTTTCTCAGTACCAAAATTATTGATATCATCATAGATATGCTGATAAGCTCTTTGATAAGAACCATCCTCTGCAATGTAGACATATTCACCTAAATTAATATCCTCGTAAATATTATAATAATATGTAACAGATCCATCAGCATCTCGATGCATCATTAAATCAGTCTCGTAATCATACGATAATCTAGCGTTTAGACTTACATCCCAACCTTGTCCATATCCTTTATTAATATCACGATTATCTAAGTTATAAACATGGCTTATTTCAAAACTGAATAATTCTCCTAATGGTAAATAATCATTGTGAATAAAAACTAGACTACCAGTATAATCTGTTACATAACCAACACCAGCTCTTCCTGCTGATTGACTATGATATGTCCAGTAATTATTTAGACCTGTTTGCTGAACATATCCTATTATAAGAGTAGGTATTAAATGGTCTGAACCTGTATAATTTGATGAATAGAAATTAACATATTGACCAGTTACTTCTTTATCAGTAGATAATTCTATTATCCCTTTATCTCTTTCATTATATTTCCACTTTTGAATTAATTTGGAAATATCCCATAAATATACAGTACTTGGCATTCCTTCGATTTCTTTATCATTGTTATTTTTGACGTTTACATAATCTATAACATTTGGTTGTAAGCGTCAAATAGATAACACATTGACAACATAAAAACTCTCTCACCTAATTCATGTGAGAGAGTTAATTGTTACTCAGGTAATTTGATATTCCAAGGTAATAATGCATCTATTTCTTCTTGATTACTTAAATCCAT
>JAAYWZ010000004.1 GCA_012516175.1 Bacilli bacterium | reverse complement strand
TTTGGCGTTAATTATTTGTTTGAAAATATTGAACAAATCAAGTTGTATTTACGTCAACTAAATAATGATTATAAACTATTGGATAAAATGGCCTTTTATATTAAGATAGTTTTTGATTTAGAAGAATTAAAACTAGAAATTGAAAAAACTAATGATATTGAACAAGCAGAAAAGGAAAAGGATATCAAAGCAATTGATGAAATGTTAGAGTTTTTTGAAGAAAACATCGTTCCCGATGTAACTTTTAATGATTTAGAATTAGATAACTACTTACGTAGATATTATGATATACTTGATAAGTATCGCGATATCCCACTGATTGCTGATGCATTTATGGAGTATTGTGCTATGTATGGAATATAGGTGATAGTATGCAGGGAATTTTGTTACTAAAAAAACCAGCAAAACTAACAAGTCATGATTGTGTTCAAAAGGTAAGAATGCTCTTTAAAACTAAGAAAGTTGGTCATATTGGGACTTTAGATCCTGAAGTTACTGGTGTCTTACCAATCTGTATCAATCAAGCAACGAAAATTATACCTTTTATTGAAAATACAGAGAAAGAATATCTTGCTACTGTACGTTTAGGATATAGCACAACCACTGATGATGCAACTGGCGAAATAGTACAAATTGATGACCATTTTAAGGAGATTACTAGAGCTGAATTATTAGAAGTGTTAGAAAGGTTTACTGGTACTATTGAACAAGTAGTCCCGCTCTATTCTGCAGTAAGAGTTAATGGAAAACGGCTTTATGATTATGCCTTTAATAATGAAGAAGTGGAGAGACCTACAAGAAAAGTTAATATAAAAGAAATTGAATTATTATCAGATGCAGATGTTTTCAGTGGTAAAGTGGTTGATTTTCGCATTAGAGTTCTTTGTAGTAAAGGGACTTATATAAGAACCCTTGCTTATGATATCGGCCAAAGTTTAGGTATACCTAGTCATATGTTATCATTAGTTCGCACAAAGGCTGGTAAGTTTCACCTAGAGGATTGCGTGACTTTTAGTGATATCGAAGCGGGTAACTTTTCCTTAGTCAGTATGTATGATGCCCTAAGTGAATACCCCCGAATCTTAGCTGATGCAGATTTACAAATGCGTATTAAGCATGGTCAAAAGCTTAAATATTCCACAAATGATTTTACATTTATTGTCTTTCATGATATATTTAAACGGGTATTGGCTATTTATGAAAAAGATGAAAAAGATCCCAGTTTAATTAAACCAGCCCGAGTTTTTCATGTAGAATAGGAAGTGGCACGAATGAAAGTTGTTTACTTAAATGCGAATAGTACAGTTCTCCCTATTAAAAATGGCATAACATTGGCTTTAGGATACTTTGATGGTCTCCATTTAGCCCATCAACACTTGATTGAAAGAACTATTGAAATTGCGAAAGAAAAGCAAACACGTAGTGGTGTATTGACCTTTCAACCGAATCCTAAAACATTTTTAGGTCAACAAAAAGTAGAGTATTTACTCACCCCCCATCATGCTAAGGTTAATCTCCTTGTCCAAATGGGGATTGATTACTTATTTGTAATTAAATTTGATACCAACCTAGCAAGGTTACCCCATAAAGATTTCGTAGCTAAATTTCTATTACCCTTAGATACCCGTCATGTGGTAATGGGCTTTGATTTCCGTTATGGCTATAAAGGTAAGGGAAATATCAATACCTTATTTGAAGACGGAAATCATAGGTTTGGCATTACTGTTATACCAGAACAACGGATTAATGGTGAAAAGATCAGTTCTAGTCGAATTCGAGAACTTATTATGACTGGACAAGTTCATGAATGTGAAAAATATTTAGGTAGATATTACACGACCGAAGGAATCGTCATTCATGGCTTTAAACGGGGGCGGGAGTTAGGTTTTCCAACCGCCAATATTTCTACTGTGGATAACTACTTATTACCACAAAAAGGTGTTTATATTGTTAAGGTAAAAGTATATCGTCAAGAATTTTGGGGAATATGTAATGTTGGGAATAATCCAACTTTTAATGAAAATAATAATAAAAGCGTAGAAGTGCATATCTTTGACTTTGACCAAGAAATCTATAATGAGAAGATTTCAATTACCTGGGTGAAAAGATTACGCGATGAAAAGAAATTTGCGAGCGTTAATGAGTTAGTTGAACAGATTAAGCAAGACAAAGAAAATGCATTGAATTATATAAATAACGCTTGATTATTTCCCAAATATAAGATAAAATATTTATTGGCTTTTATCGAAGCTTAACGAAACTCCGACGTAAGTTTCGATGATTGCGACATTTTTTAGAGAAGGAGGATTATCATGGCTTTATCAAAAGAAGAAAAAGCGCAAATTATTCAAGAGTTTGCGATTCACGAAGGTGATACGGGTTCTGTTGAAGTTCAAATTGCGATTTTAACACATGAAATCAATCGCATTAATGAACATTTAAAAACTCATCCAAAAGATTTTCATACCCGTCGTGGATTGTTAAAGAAAGTTGGTAGACGTAAGCGCTTATTAACTTACTTACGGGTAAACAATTTTGAAAGTTACCGTAATGTTGTTGAGAAGCTTGGACTTCGTCACTAATCTGATAAAGCTATATACTTGGTATATAGCTTTTTTATTAATCTAGTTCATGTTAATTTAAGTTTATTTAACCAAAAAAATGAGATAAACTATAAAAAAACGTCGAAATTTATGGTATGATTATCTCGAAATAATAAGGATAAGGAGTAAATACATGAGCGAAAAAAAAGTATATGAACTTGAGTTTGCAGGTAGAAAATTAGTTGTTGAACATGGTGAACTTGCAAAACAAGCTAACGGAGCTGTTTTGGTCCGTTATGGTGATACTGTGGTTCTCTCAACAGTTACTTGCTCGAAAGAGCCCAAGGACTTAGACTTCTTTCCGTTAACTGTAGGATATGAAGAACGCTTATATGCTGTTGGCAAACTCCCTGGCGGCTTTATTAAACGTGAAGGTCGTCCCACAGAACATGCAATTCTCGCTGGGAGATTAATTGATAGGCCAATTCGCCCATTATTCCCTGAAGGTTTTCGGAATGAAGTTCAAGTAGTCAATATGATTTTATCAGTGGATCATGACTGTTCACCAGAAATGACCGCAATGTTTGGTTCCTCATTAGCACTAATGATTAGTGATGTACCTTTTAATGGACCAATTGCTGGTGTCTATGTAGGTCGAGTAAATGGTGAATTAATCATTAACCCCACAGTTGAACAAAAGGAATTATCCGATATCGATTTAGCAGTAGCTGGCACAAAAGATGCAGTAAATATGGTTGAAGCTGGTGCTGACCAAGTACCAGAAGAAGATATGTTAGAGGCAATCATGTTTGGTCATCGCGAACTTCAAAAACTCATTGAGTTCCAAGAAAAGATTATTCAAGAAGTTGGCAAACCAAAGATGGAAGTCGTTTTATATGAAGTTCCTCAAGAACTCAACCAACGCGTTCGTGAACTTGCTGAAGAAGAACTAAAATCTGCTATTCGTACTGCTGATAAACTTGAAAGAGAAGCAAAAATTGAAGAAATTAATCAAAGAGTAGTCGCTTTATTTGAAAATGAAGAAGCAGATGAAACAGTAATTAAACAAGTTAAAGAAGTCTTACATGATATTCTCAAAGAAGAAGTTCGTCGCTTAATTACCGAAGAAAAGATTCGACCTGATGGACGCAAATTAGATGAGATTAGACCTCTATCTAGTGCCATTGATGTCTTACCCCGTGTACATGGTTCAGGCTTATTTACCCGTGGACAAACCCAAGTCTTATCAGCATGTACATTAGGTTCGATTAGTGAGTATCAAAAACTCGATGGACTTGAAGAAGAAGAAATGAAACGCTTCATGCATCATTACAACTTCCCACCTTTCTCAGTAGGTGAAACAGGCAGATATGGCTCGCCAGGAAGACGAGAAATTGGTCATGGTGCATTAGGTGAACGGGCTTTGAAATATGTAATTCCTAATGAAGAAGATTTCCCTTATACAATCCGTTTAGTATCAGAAGTATTAGAATCGAATGGTTCAACTTCGCAAGCATCAATTTGTGCATCAACTTTAGCCCTCATGGCTGCTGGTGTTCCTATTAAAGCACCTGTTGCAGGTATTGCGATGGGACTTGTGAAGAAGGATCAACATTACACGATTCTCACCGATATTCAAGGTTTAGAAGATCATCTTGGTGATATGGATTTCAAAGTTGCTGGCACGCGAAAAGGGGTAACCGCAATTCAAATGGATATTAAGATTGCTGGGATAACCCGTGAGATTCTTGAAGAGGCACTTGCCCAAGCAAGACGTGGTCGCATGCAAATCTTAGATCATATGATGACTACTATTACAGAACCACGCCAAGAATTATCAAAATATGCTCCTAAAATTAAATGCATCAGAATTAATCCTGAAAAGATTCGCGAAGTCATTGGACCTAACGGAAAACAAATCAATGCGATTATCGACAAAACTGGTGTCAAAATTGACATTGAACAAGATGGTAGAGTTTATATCATGCATCAAGATGTTAAGAATATCGATGAAACGATTAAGATTATTGAAGATATTGTCCGTGAAGTCGTTGTCGGTGCTGTTTATACTGGTAAAGTAACCCGCATCGAAAAATTTGGTGCATTTGTCGAAATCTTCCCAGGCACAGAAGGTTTGGTTCATATTTCCCAACTAGATAAGAGTCGTGTCGCAAAAGTTGAGGATGTCGTTAAGATTGGTGATGAAATTCTTGTTAAAGTCACAGATATTGATGAAAAGAATCGTATCAATTTATCAAGAAAACAAGCATTATCAGGAGAGTAAGCATATGACACACATATGCTTTTTTAATTAATCGAGGAGTGATAAAAATGGCACACAACTCATATTACGAATTTGTTACAAAGAATAATTACGAAATTAATAAAAATGTAGCATATGGTAAGGTTGATGATTACTTAATTACCATTTATCAAGATGTTAGGTTTAAGTTAATAATAATCCCGCTACCTAAAATCACCGATGATCAAAAGAAACAACTAGTTAGCTATTTGAAATCTCAAAAAAAAGAGATGCCTAGAACTTATGTATACTTTGATAATCGTGTATTGGTAGTAAAAATCAAAGAACCATTCACCCAAATCCCACTAGAGCAATTTGAAAAGACTTTTGATATAATTATGGGTTATATTAAAGATAATCATATCAGTTCAGGCAAACCTTGCATATTCTGTGGTAATGAAGGTGCACATGAAACCATTAAGATTACAAATATAGAATACTATTATCATCGTAACTGTTATGATAAAGCTATTAAAGAAATCGAAGCGGAACAAGAAAAATTAGCACAAGAAGAAGTAAAACAAAATTATAATGGCTTTATCGGAGCATTGGTTGGTAGTATTCTTTTTGGAGTATTATGGGCTATCTTTTATGAAAAAGGTTTAATTCCAGCCCTCTTCATGTTTTTCCTTCCAACTATCTCTTTACGTTTCCATCAAGCTTTTAAAGGAAAGTTTACGAAAAACTTGGTTAATGAAATAATTTTAGCAAATTTTATAGTTCTCTTTATCGTTATCATCGTGATTATCATTAGAGCCAAAATCAATCTTGCAGAAATGTTTACTAAAGAAAACCAAGTAGTTATGACTAATATCTTTATCGGCATAACGGCTACATTATTAGGAAATCTCTTGTTGCGAAATCGTTTTAAACGGTATATGCAAGAAGACATAAAAGAATAGTTATCTAATATGGAGGTTGAAAATGACCTCTTTTTTTTATGTCTATAGGCATATACCTTATAGGCGAAAGCACAAAAAATATAGATATAATTAACAAATTACATGTAACAGAGGTATCTTAGTCCACATAAACTATCATTGAAGCATTAAGAAGGTGGAAAGATGACCCATGGACTTATTGTGTTAAATCAAGATCGACGTCTAGAATACCTCTACACCTTTTTGAATAGTAAACTACCCATATTACCAGTAAAGACATTGGAGGAGTTTAAACGAGGGGTTTATAGTAATAACTTTAAGTTCATCATCTTACCAATAAGAGGTGTTAATGATACTGGGTATATCGATGGTACAGATATTCAGTTAACTGATGATATTTTAATTAAACTATCAAAAAAAGATATTTATACTGGTCTCATCAGTACTTTTCTAAAACCGTTAGCGGAAAAGTACCATTTTAGGCTTGTTAGTTATTTAACTGACGATTTCGCCATTAAGAATAACTACATCACAGTTGAAGGTATAATTGAAACAATTGTTAATCAGAGTGATAAAGCTATTTATGGAAGTAACGTAGCGATTTTAGGTTATGGTAAACTTGGGGCGATTTGCGCAAAGGTGTTGAATACCATGAAGGCAAATGTGACGATTGTGGCTCGCAGTGATAAAGATCGCCTTCATGCATCCATATATGATTTCGCTGTTTCTGATTATCTAGAGTTTGCGAACAAAATAACACAATATGATTTTATCATTAATACTGTACCAAGTATGGTGTTAACTAATAATATGTTAGAGCAGCTAAATGGTACTGAGACAATGATAATTGATGTGAGTAGCCCACCCTATGGGTTAGATCATCAGTTTGCGAAAACTAAAGAGATAAAAGTCTTCCTTCTTCCCGGTATACCTGGAAAGATCGCACCGAAAACAAGTGGGTTCCTTTTAGGTGAATCAATTTATCAGCATATCATTGGGGGTGAATAGTGTGGGGGAGAAAGGGACGCTGAGGATAGCGATTGGTATTACAGGTTCACTAGAGAAGATTAAAGAGATAAAACCAATTATTCGGAATATGTTGCTTAAGGGATATGAGGTTAAACTCTTTGGTACGCCCATGGTTGAACGACATAAAGATTTAGTAAAGGAACTTGAAGAAATCGTTAATGATAAAGTAATTTACACGATTGAAGAAGCAGAAGTCTATGGACCAAGCAAATATTTCGATTGTATGTTAATTGCGCCATGTTCAGGAAATACTTTGAGTAAACTCGCTAACGCGATTACTGATAATGCGGTACTGATGGTTGCGAAAGCCACTTTGCGAAACAATCGTCCCATCATCTTAGGCATTTCAAGCAACGATGCTTTAGGGTTGAATGGTGCAAACTTGATGAAATTACTAGTCAGTAAAAATGTTTATTTTATACCATTTGGTCAAGATAATCCCACCGATAAACCTAATAGCTTAATAGCAGACTTTAGTAAAACAGAAGATACAATTCGGTATGCTTTAATGAATAAACAGATTCAACCCATCATCATCGTACGGAGTAATAACTAAGGTGAGAATATGAAAATTGTCGTACAGAAATTTGGGGGTACTTCGATTCGCACCATCGAAGGGTTCAAGAAGGCTAAAACACACATTGAGATGGAACTTAAACTCAACCATAAAGTAGTGTGTGTGGTATCAGCGATGGGACGGTATGGTGATCCCTATGCGACTGATACCTTAAAAAATTTAATTAAGAATAATGTCTCTAAAAAGGAACAAGATCGATTACTATCATTAGGAGAAATCATCACTAGTGTAGTATTTACTGATTACTTACTTGAAGAAGGGATTAGAGCTACAAGTTTATCAGTTAAAGAAACAGGTATCATCACTAATAATAACTTTACTAATGCGGATATTATTAGAATCGATAAAAGAGTGATTCTCCAAAAACTCCTCCAACATGATGTTGTTGTTGTACCGGGCTTCCAAGGGTTAACTGTTGATTATGAGGTTGCTACACTTGGTCGGGGTGGTAGTGATACAACCGCTATTGCCTTAGGTATCGCACTAAATGCGGATAGAGTTGATATTGTTAGTGATGTTTTAGGAGTATTCACAGTGGATCCCCGTATTGTACCAGAAGCTGTTAAAATACCTAAACTAAACTATGATGTTTTAGTTGATATGACACAAAACGGTTCCCGAGTTCTTCATGTAAAAGGTGCCGTGATGGCAAAGAATCATCGCTTAAAGTTACGCTTTGTGGGAATCGATAATTATAACTCATTTACTGAAGTTGAGGATTCAGAAGTAATTGTGACTAATCTCTCATATAAGAATGACTTTATCAGGTATGAAATCCTTGGTGATGAATCTCTCTTAAACATCAAAGGTCAGGATGAGATCTATCGCGATAATGATTACTATTATGTTCATCAAGACCAGGAAGTAAAGTTAGTTAAATTATTAAATGAAGCTAAGCTTGCGTATAAACGCTTCTCTGGTTTCAGTAAAATCGCTTTAATTAAGTATGATTCCACTAAAGAAATCACTCACTTCTTTGTTGAAACAAACCACGTTAAAGAAAAATTAAGAGAACTGCACCAATTGCATGTTTTAAAGGGGTGAGATAATGTTCGGTAAGATCATTACTGAAATGCTGACCCCTTTTTCTTTGAATAAAAGGTTAGATTTTGTTGTATTAAACCAGTATTTAAGTTATTTATCGCAGAATTATACTAATTCACTTGTGATTAATGGTGAGTTAAGTGAGTATGATAAGTTAGCTCCTAATGACAAGTTAAGGTTTATAAATGCAACTTATACTTTAAAAAATCCTAAAATCAAACTCCTTTACTTGATAGATAAAGAATTACCTAGTTTAAGAACGATAGATAAATATATCGATGGCTATATTGTCAAAGGGCTAGATATTGATTATAAACCACTAGTAAATAAACCATTGATAATGATGGATTACGATATAAATAAAATAGATGTTTTCAAACCTCGTGGTATTATTCTATCTAAAGCAACATTACCTTTAATCAGCAAAATTAAAAATACATATCCAGATGTCTCTATCTATTTGAAGAGTGCTGAACTAATACTTTCAGGGTTATCATCACGTGCTAGCGGTATTATTACAGCTTCAAGTAATCTCTATGGCGATACACTACATTTGCTTATGCAACTTCTGAAAATGAAAGAGGATTATTTGGCCAGAGATTTGTTTTCGATATATCTGCCACGTTTTAAACTACTAGAAAATCATCCCAACAACATTAATATTCTAAAAACTGCTTTAAAGAAAATCGGTATTAGCTTTTATCCTGTAAATTCAACAAAAAAGGAGTTACTAAGGTTCATTGGTGTGTAAACCATGACTTTAGAACTCCTTTTAGTTTATTTTTTGCGGAAAGTAAGATATAATAAAATACATGGTATGGTTTTAATCCATAATATATAAAGTAAGAGATAGAAAGGAAGGTGAAGTCCTTATTGGACTCTCCACGTGAGTAAAGATAAACATGCAAAAATCAAGGTCTTTGCACTAGGTGGATTAGGTGAAACTGGTAAAAATATCTACATCGTTGAAGTTAACACGCGAATTTTTATATTGGACGCTGGTTTAAAATATCCTGGGGAGGATTTACTGGGAGTTGATGCGGTAATCCCCGATTTTAAATATCTAATTGAGAATAAAGAGCGAATTGTGGGCTTATTTTTATCCAATGCCCATGAGGAGCACATCGGGGCTGTACCAAATCTATTAAAAGAAATCAATATTCCCGTTTATGCGACTCGCTTTACGATGGCGTTAGTTGAAGATGCTTTACGGGATATGGCTGAAGATGTTAGTAAATATAAATTAAATGTGATTAAACATACGAACGTGTTATCATTTGACGATGTAACAGTATCATTTTTTAGTACCACCTATAGTATACCAGATAGTATTGGTATAAGTATTAATACATGTGACGGTGCGATTGTCTATACATCGAATTACACCTTTGAACAAACAGTGGAAAAACGTTATCAGACTAGTTATGAGCAAATTGTTCAGTTAGGTAGGAAAGGTGTCCTTGCCTTATTATCGGACAGTTTATCAGCACATAATGCTGGTCATACATCAGGAGATCATTTCTTTGTCCATGAGATTAGTAAACACATTTCCCAAGCTTCTAGTCGGATAATTGTGTCCGTTTATTCTTCAGATTTACAAAGAATCCAAAAGATAATTAATGTCGCAAATGACCACAATAAGAAAATTGCGATAATCGGCCGTAAGATGCAACGGATTGTCGATATCGCAGTTAAAATGGGCTATTTAAAGTTTCCTACTCCAGGAATGCTCGTAAATTTAAAATACATTGATGAAACAAATGATAATAATCTTCCAAACTTAGTGGTCCTTGCGACTGGTGAGCGTCAAGAACCATTTGATGCCTTAATTAGAATGAGTCGTAAACTCGACAGGTTAATTAATATTGAACCAACTGATACCATTATTATAGCCAGTCCTGCAGTGCCAGGGACAGAGATTAAGGCTGCCCGGACTCTTGATATTCTATATCGGACAGGCGCCAAAGTTATTACCATAAATAAAAAGTATTTACCACTATCCCATCCATCCGCTGAAGATATAAAACTAATGATGAATCTACTTAAACCTAAGTATGTCATTCCCATCATTGGTGAATACCGCCATCAATATGCCCATGCCAAAATCGTGGAAGAAATGGGTTATGATACAGAAAATATTATCCTGTTAGATAATGGGATGATTGTTGAATTCGAGCAAGGAGAATTGGTGAATATCAGTGCTGACTTGGATGTCGACCAAATTTTAGTTGATGGTTTAAGTGTCGGTGAAATTAGTAGCGTTGTCCTCAAAGATCGGGTGCTATTAAGCCAAGATGGGATTGTCTTAGCAATTGCTACTCTAGATGCTAAGACAAAGAAAATAATCGCTGGACCAGAAGTAGTTTCCCGTGGATTCATATATGTCAAGGATAATGAAGTAATGATCAATGAAATTCAACAAATATTGGTTACCACCATTACGGAAGGCACAGTGAATCCTCGGAATGTTGATATGAATAAAATTAAAAATGATATTAAAGACAAGATTAGTAAATACTTATATAAAGAAACCAAACGTAAACCCATCGTGATGGCAATCATAAATGAAATTTAAGCATGGAATAAATCCATGCTTGCTTTTTTATTTTGAAAAAAGAAAAAAGATATACGAGAATTCGCCATTTTTTTGAGTGCACCTTCGCTAGAATTAGATAAGAAAGAAGGTGATAACATGTCAAAAGAGAAAAAACGGAAAGCCAATGATGAAAAAACTAAAGAAGGGTTAGTGTATTTTGAGATTTGGGGGCTATTTTTTATTTTAATTTCGCTAATTCTCATATCCCAACTAGGTTTAGTCGGTAGAAGTCTAAACACATTAGTGAAGATGATCTTTGGTGATTGGTACTGGTTAATCCTGATTTTCCTATTTTATTATGGGGTTATGATGATTATCCGTCATGAGTTTGTCACCTTTTCTTCCATAAAGATCAAAGGCTTTTTCTTTATAAGTGCTGGTTTACTTATTTACAGTCATTTTCCAATTTATGAAGCATTAACAGCACGGTTAAAGGGTTCAAATATCGTTACCGAAACATATCATCTGTATTTAAATTATCTAGATAATGGTATAGATAATGGAACTTATGGTGGTGGAATATTATGTGCCTTTTTGTTTTGGACAAGTTATGCCTTATTAGGTGAAGTGGCAACAAAAATCATCGCGATTGTGTTATTAGTAACGGGAATTGCCTATTTATTTGAAAAAACAGTTTATGATTTCATTGATGATATCTATTTTGGCACAATTAAAGGCTATAAAAAAGCAAAAAAAGTTATTGGTTCTACTGTCACTAAAATGAAAGAAGCATCGCAAAATTTGAAAAGTGAAGCACAGGAAGTAACTCAAGAAACGCTTCCGGAAACTTCACCTTTTAGTGAGATTAAAGTGACGACTGAACATATTAATATAGATAAAACTAAGACGAATAAATATGTGAAACCTAGTTTAAAGTCGTTAAACTATTTTGATAATAAAGATAATCTCGAAAAACAAAAAGAAATTACCATTCAAAAAGCGCGCAAACTAAATGAGTATTTAAAGAATCAGTTTGGCAACTTAGAGATAAATGAAGCTTTTATTGGACCGACCATTACTACTTTTATAATTGAGGTAGAAAATAGTTTACGAAGCAAGAAACTCCTTAACCACACTAAAGATTTAATGACCTTATTAGAAAATGAAAGATTAAGATTTTATGAACGTTACGAAAACCAATTAAAAGTGTATCTTGAATTACCACATGATTATCGCTATTTAGTAAGTTTAAGTGAAGTGTTAGAAGAGTATGAATCAAACAAAGATATCCCAATTGGAAGAAATTACTGCGGGAAGCTTTATAGTATAAATCTGCCTAAAATGTCTAATATATTAGTGATAAGTAGTGACATTAATTCCAAGTTGTTACTACTTAAAACACTTATAAATGTTATCTATTATAAGTTTTCCCCTGCAGAGTTTCAACTAGTCTTATGTGACTCAACTAAATATGACTTGCGTCGTTATGAAAATTTCAGTCACTTATATCATCAATTAGTTAATGATGATGTTGGTATGAAGGCACTCTTAATCAAATTATATACAGAATGTGAACGGCGCTTAAATATCCGGACTGATTCAGCGAGTGAGTTTACTCCCATCCTTATAATTATCAATGATTTTGTTGACTTCTACTCAAGTCAACCAGAATATTTAAAATACCTAAATTATTTGTTATCTTATGGCGCAAAAGCAAGTATTTATCTTCTTTATGCGACCACCAATTTAACGGATAAAGTACTCACTCATCAGCTTTTAGCACAGTTCTCTACCATTATTGCCTTCTATATCAACAACAAGGAAGTATCTTTCAAATACCTAGAAGATGATGTCACGAAACTATTAAAGGATGGGGATTGTATCATTTATAATCGCAATGATAACACTAATATCCGGGTTCAAGTAGTAAATATGACAGAAAATGATGAATTATTCTAACTAAGGAGGTAATATTTATCGATGAAACGTCTTCTTCCACTTATTGCACTAACATTCACAATTCTCATTACCCTAGGATGTCGTGCTCAAAAATATGAAATAGCGATGATTACCGATGTGGGCACCATCGATGATAAGAGTTTTAACCAAGGTACATGGGAAGGTGTACAAAGATACGGTAAAGAACATAATATTTCCCATAAGTACTACAAACCCCAAAGTAAATCTACCGAGGACTACATTAAGACCATCGATTTAGCTGTAAAGGGAGGAGCTAAAGTTGTCGTAACACCTGGATACTTGTTTGAACCAGCTATTTATGTGGTGCAAGATAAATATCCAGATGTGAAGTTTATCCTCATTGATGGAGCTCCCAATAACTTCACCTATGATGAAAGTGGTAACTTAGTTGGTGGAGAAGAGCGGATTGAAGATAATGTCTATTCCCTCTTCTATGCTGAGGAGCAATCAGGGTTCCTCGCTGGTTATGCAGCTGTTAAGGATGGCTTCCGCAATCTTGGATTTATGGGTGGTATGGCAGTACCAGCAGTAGTGAGATTTGGTCATGGTTTTGTCCAAGGTGCTGAATATGCTGCTAAAGAATTAGGATTAGATAATGGGGCAATTACCTTAAAATATCATTATCTAGGTAATTTTGAACCAACACCGGAAACGCAAACAATGGCTGCATCATGGTATGCTGGTGGTGTGGAAGCAATTTTCGTGGCAGCTGGTGGCGCAGGTAGTAGTGTTATGAAAGCTGCTGAAGCTACCGAAAATAAATATGTGATTGGTGTTGACGTTGACCAATCAGGGGAAAGTGATACAGTCATAACCAGTGCTATTAAAATGCTCGCCACCAGTGTTTATCAATGTTTAGATGTTATTTATAACGATGATAGTCAATACAAAAATGTATATAAAGCGGGCCAAAAAATGACTCTTGACGCAAGTATCGATGGCGTAGGTTTACCAAGTGACTTTTCACGTTTTCCTAATAAGCAATTTACTAAACAACAGTATGATACGATATTTATGAAGTTAAAGGATAAAGAAGTGCCAGTATCAAAAGATATGAAACCTGATAATGTCACCTTTGAAGAATTCTTTAATCTAGAAAAAGTACAGGTAACTGTGATAAGTTAAAAATCATAAGACCAGGTTTTCTGGTCTTATGATTTTTTTCATAGTGGTAAATACTATAAGGGAAAGATAATAGAGGTGAGATTATGGAATATGTTGTTGAAATGCTTAATATCACAAAGACTTTCCCTGGCATTGTCGCAAATGATGATGTAACATTAAGGCTTAGAAAAGGTGAAATTCATGCTTTGCTAGGAGAGAATGGGGCAGGAAAATCGACTTTAATGTCAATTCTCTTTGGTTTGTATCAACCAGATAAGGGCGAAATTTATATTAAAGGTAAACCAGTGAAGATTAAGAATCCTAATGATGCGAACGATTATGGAATTGGAATGGTCCACCAACATTTTAAGCTCATTCATAATTTTACAGTGGCAGAAAATATCATCCTCGGTAAAGAAGATACTAAATTAGGATTTATAACGAAACAAAAAGCGATTGAAAAGATTGAAGAACTTAGTGAATTTTATAAATTAAAAGTGGATCCATATGCTTACATTAAAGATATATCAGTGGGGATGCAACAACGGGTAGAAGTTCTTAAAATGCTTTACCGTGATGCTGAAATCCTAATCTTTGATGAACCTACAGCAGTACTCACCCCACAAGAGATTCAAGATTTGATGAAGATTATGAAACATCTAGTCAATGAGGGCAAGTCGATTATTCTCATCACCCATAAATTAAAAGAAATTAAACAGGTGGCTGATCGGGTTACAGTCCTAAGAAAAGGGAAATGTGTGGGAACAGTGGATGTTGACAAGACCAGTGAAGCGGAATTAGCGGAAATGATGGTTGGTAGAAAAGTACTATTTAGGATTGAAAAGCAATTTAACGAAGGTATTGATAATATTCTTACAGTACAGAATCTCAAACTTATAAGTAATGAACATGACCGTTTACTACTAAATAACATTAATTTTCATGTGCGTAAAGG
>JAAYWZ010000076.1 GCA_012516175.1 Bacilli bacterium | reverse complement strand
GTATAGTTTTCTTTATACTCTGGTAATGTAACTACTGTACATGTAATTACTACTTCTTTATCGTATTTACTCATTTCCTTAAGTTGTAACTTATAACTAATAAAATAACTTAAGCAAACTAAAGCAATTATAAAAACTACCTTTAAACGATATCTAAGTATATATATCGAGTAAATTATTAATAGTATTAGTATTAAGGGATTACGATTATCTAAGTAAAAGAAAAGACCCCATACTCCGAATAAAAAGTAAATCATCTCATTGGCATATGATATCATCTTTTATCGCCTCATAGGTCTTTTCACCAATCCCTCTAACATTCATAATCTCGCTAATATCTTGAAATTGTCCATATGTGTTTCGATAATCAATTATTGCTTGTGCTTTAACTTTACCAATACCTTTTAACTCCATTAATTCTTCTAAACTGGCAGTATTAATGTTTATTTTACCATTGATTTTACCAGTGCTCGCATCATGAATTGATGGTATATAGTATTTGCGTCCATCTTGTAAAGGAGTAGCTAAATTTACCAGTGGTAAATTAACATCATCAGTAAATCCTCCTGCAAGTTGGATTAAATCAAATAACCGTTTATCGCTCTCTATTTCATATAAACCGGGATTATTCACTTCACCATCAATTTCAACGACTATTTTAGTATCTACATTTACATCAGTACTTTTATTAATGTTTAGTATTAATAAGTAACAAATAACACCGATAAAAATAAGATTAAATACTCCAAAGATTATTAGTAACAAATGCTTAGGTTTATCTTCTTCAGCAAACATGGAAATCCCCTCCATAGATATATACTTACTATGGAGGGGATTTTCATTTAAATTATTATTTCTTCTTATTATTTTCGCAACAAGGTACCTCTTTTGCGAATTCCACGTTTTCCGTATCCTTTTGTCTCTTCATGCGTTTTAGAGCGATGTTATCGCTACTTCCTAATGCGTATTCTTCCTTATAGTTAGTCTTTCCATCATAGTTATTGGATTCAGTGTAATTGGGTGATGCGGGATTAGAAAAGGCATTAGCAATGTTTTCTCCGCGTGCGAGCGCTGAATCCTTAAAGTTTTGGTTTCGTTTTAACTTGTACTTTGCCATAATGCCTCCTAAGATGTTAGTTTGAGCGCTCATTAGTAGTGTAAACAAAAAAAGTCGCTTTATGAGCGACATTTTTTACTAACAATTAGTTTACGCATACTACCATCACAAAAAAAGTCATCGATGATTTCCACAATCTCTAAGTTATTTTTCTTAAGTAAATCTAGGTATGTTTCAAGAGGAAAGATAACTTGCTCATGGTATTCTTGTCTTTTTTCATAAAGATTATTATTTTTCGGCAAAAAGAAAGTTAACTCATGATAAATAGTTAAAACTTGCTTGTTGGTTTTAGTATTAGTTTGCCATATATATAAGCAATTATCTATTTCATCAACAAAGCAATAATTCGTAAACATCTTCTTAATATATTTTATTGAATGGACATCGAATAAAAAATATCCCTCATCGATAAGTGCATTTGCTACTCCTTTAAATGTCTTATTGATATCACTAATATTTGTTATGTAGTTTATAGAATCTAAGAAGCAATAAATTAACTGATAATAATCATTAACAATTAATTCTTCCATTCTACCTAAATGTAAGTGACTATTTAATTTTTGATCATGCAATTTTTTGCGTGTAACCATGAGCATTTCTTCGCTTAAATCAAGGCCATCGACAATATATCCTTCTTCAACTAATGGTACCAAAACC
>JAAYWZ010000075.1 GCA_012516175.1 Bacilli bacterium | reverse complement strand
TAAAAATCTTTGCCTTTCATTTAATCATGCGTTGTCCCCAATATAGTTTAAGTGATGAAGAACCTGACTATTATGATGAATGTGGCTTAGAGATTTTTAAATATGGATATATTAAGCATAAAATGGAGTTAAAAATAGCAACTGAAGAAGAAATCGCTACCTTCAATAGTTTAAAGATTAAGCAAGAATATTTAGATGACTTTTTAACGCGTCGCAAAATCAATGTGGCAATGAATCTAAAGACGTTAGAGTATGTTAAAGATCATACGATTGATTTCTTAATTATACCTCAAGATGATGCAGCAGTTTATGGGTGGACCGCTATGGATCAAAAAGTCATCCGCTCCCAAATTGAAAAGGATCGATTACAGTTAAGAGCTTATATGTATCCAGGCGCTGATGAAGTGGGTAATACTTTAATAAGCAGAATGTTAAATGAAATAAAGGGAAAAAGACCGTTGGTTTATATTAAGTATGCAGTATGTTCAGCACCAACGACAATTCCTGTTTTAGAGGATCGTTTCCTTGATACGACAATCAAGTATCATATCGTTGCGAGTGGTGGTTTAGTAGTCTCATCAATTGATGAGGCTGACATTATTCTCTGCGTGAATGCGCCTGCAGATGTGATGATTTCGGCTCCACACCAGTTTGAGACTAAAGGAGCAGGATTTACTACCCAACGGAATCTCGTGGAGTTTATTGAATTTCTCGATTATATTATAAATGTCAAAAAGAAACCTGCCATTCTCGCTGATGTTGCCTTTGGCAATGGTGGTGATTTAGAATTAATTACCCTTGTTGAGCAAAAGGGATTAATTATGAAATTAGCTGCTTATGCCGGTTGGAATACTTCTTCAAACTCATTAGGTACATGTATTCCCCATGGATTTAGATATTTAATCTATGGTAATGATACTGTCCATAAGGATTTCCTTGTTCATCGTTATATTGAAGACTTAGGTTACTGTTCTGTGGTTAGACGTTATATTACAGAAAACTATTTGCAGGATTTAGGTTTCAACTACTTTTATGTTAAAGAACAACGTGGTATAGTTAGTGAATTAGCAAAATCCGAACTTGAAAAATTCATTAAAGATTATCTTCCTAGTTTAGTTGGTAAAGTCAAGTTCAATGATGTTTATATGCCTTGGCGGAGGATGTTTGAAATTGGACTTGATGTCCAATACACTGGCTAGACTAGTAGAAAGGAGTACAGTGGTGAGTTATTACATATCCTTTGATATTGGTGGTACATATACGAAGTTTGGAATTCTTGATGAAAGTTTTAATGTTATTGAGTGTGATCAATTTCCTACTCAAGCATATCGAGGGGGAAGAGAAATAATTAACCAAGTTATAGGCAAAGTTAATGATTACCTTACCAAGTACCCCTTAGAAGGTGTCGCTATTAGTAGTGCAGGGATTATCGATCCTTTTAAGGGAGAAGTTATCTTTGCGGCTAACGCTATCCCTAATTATATTGGTGTAAAAATCATTGAAATGGTTGAAACCCAAACTGGACTTAAAACCGAAGTCAATAATGATGTTAAGTGCTTTGCACTATGTGAGAAAGCTTTAGGGAATGCCCAAGATGTTACGAACTTTCTAACGCTAACTATTGGTACGGGTATAGGTGGGGCAATTTACATAGGTGATAAACTCTATTATGGTACTTCATTTAGTGCTGGTGAATGGGGCAGAGTCTTAATTAATGGTAGATGCTTTGAAGATTTAGCATCAATAACCGCTCTAATTAATCGGGCTAAAGAAATAATCGAAGATAAAGAGTGGACAGGAAGAGCTATCTTCGATTTATATGACCAAAACCATCCTGATGCAGTCAAAGTAGTAAATGAATTTTATGAAAATCTAGGAACGGGAATAACCAATTTAATCTATATCTTTAATCCCCAAAGAGTTCTGATTGGTGGAGGTATTACGCAAAGAAGCAGTTTTCTTGATGAATTGTTAACTGCTATTAATAAAATAATCATACCTAAGTTGCTTGAAGATACACAAATAATGACGACAAAATATAGTAATCATTCAGGTATGCTTGGGGCTCTAGTTCATTTCTTTAATATGCAAAAGTTACGGAATCTTAAATAGTTAAAAAAGGGGTGTATGACTGAATATTTAAACTTAAATTTACTTATTCAAGTATACCCCTTTTATATATTACGGGGGAAGGGATTTCATGCAGCGTAACAGATTTTTATGCTTATTCTTGTTTATTATTACTCTTGTACTAGCAAGTGCTTGTAATCGATATAATCAAGCTACTACCTCTAATACAAGTACAACGATAGATTCCAAGTATCTAAATAATACAGTAAAACCGTTAATTACGATTGAGATTGGTGAGAAACATATAATTATAAATAAAGGAACCGATTATGACCTATTAAAAGGCATAAGAGGGATAGATGACCTTGAGGGGGATATTACTCACAAGATTCAAATTCAAGTAGGAGAGTTTAATAAAGATGTTCCTGGGACTTATACCATTTATTACTTCTTAACAGATTTAGCGGGAAATGAGGCTGATGTAGTGACAAAGACAATTACTGTAGTAGATAACGCGATTTTACCAGCACCTCCTATATATACTGGGTTAATTCCTGATGAAAAACCAGCACCTAATCCACCGGGAATGTTTTTAGGTGCTTGGTATCATAAGGTAGTCTCATCGCGTGATGCTTGGGTAGGTATTGAAGGAACAATTACCTTACCAATTTTTCAGATAAGAAGGTATGAAAGTGAACAATATGATGCAACCAAATGGATTGACCATTCCTTAAAGAATCTTGATAATCCTTCAATTTATCTGGGTGGAAATGCGGGTTATGAGAGTGATGTTGGTTTATCACTCTCTAGAGGTTGCTTAAACAGAGATTGTACGATGATTAGTAAAGGCAGTCTAGTATTTCGACCTTTCTGGCGTTATATTACCAGTCAAGATAATGCTGATGAAGGTGGCTATGATGTTCATCAAGGTAAATATGCAGTATCATGTAGTGGTAATAGTATCAAGAACTGTATAGCTAATTGGACATACTTAGATACCCAGTATTACTATCTTCCAGGTGATAAATTACGAATTATTGTCTATAGTCCTGAGCCTAATTATCTTCAATTACAAATTGAAGTATTAGAAATATCTACTTTACCAGAAGCAGTTCAAATGCGGGAAAAATATGGATGGAAACAGCCAGAGAACTTCAAGAGTCCCTTATTCCATTCTCCAGGGCATGGAAGTAGTACTAATGTTGAGTTAAAAAGAGTAAATGCTATTGACCAAGTAAATAATGAAGGGAAACCCGCAATTATTACATCATCAGAGGTAGGAAAAGCAACTTGGCATAATACCTATTTATATCGGGTTATCGACAATATTATGTATCGAGTTCCCCTGACATTTGCGCGTTCAGCTTATGTTAGTAGTCCAGATTCTGATAAATTTACGATTACTTTCGGTGAATATACAGAAGATGGTGGTTCTGTAGTTGAAATTCATCCCAGTCGTAAAAGAGATGATTAGATTAAAAAAGACACTTAACCTATGCTAACCATAAGAGTTAAGTGCCTTTTTTATAATATCCAATATAAATACTTAATGACTTAGATAGTAAAATTAATTACTTCATAATAATTAGTAGAATAAGAGGGGAGTTCAAAACTCCTCTCAGAAGTTATCTATTAGCCAAAAATGCCATTACCAAAGATTGAGGCAAAGACTAAAGCGACAATTGTCATAAGTTTAATCAAGATGTTAAGTGAAGGTCCAGCTGTATCTTTAAATGGATCGCCTACTGTATCACCTACAACACTGGCAGAATGTTCGAAAGAACCTTTGCCTTGACCTTGTTCGATTGTTTTCTTCGCGTTATCCCAAGCTCCACCTGAGTTAGCCATAAAGATGGCTAACATGATACCACTTACGAGGGATCCAGCCAAGAGACCACCTAAAGCATTCTTGCCAAGGATTAAACCTGTAAGAATTGGGGCAAGAATCGCTATGATACTAGGTAAAGTCATTTCCTTTATGGCAGAGGCAGTGGAGATTTCAATACATTTTGCGTATTCTGGCTTCTCAGTTCCTTCAAAAATACCTGGTTTTTCTTTAAACTGTCTTCTTACTTCTTTTATCATAACATTGGCAGCTTTACCTACCGATGACATCGCTAAAGCAGAGAAGAGGAAGGGTAACATGGCTCCAACAAGCATACCGACAACAACGCTTGGGTTAAGAATATCAATCATTTTTATGTCTGCAACTTGCGCATAAGAGGCATATAGAGCTAGAGCTGTCAGGGCAGCAGAACTAATTGCAAAACCTTTGCCAATTGCTGCGGTTGTATTACCAACAGAATCAAGTTTATCAGTAATTTCTCTTACTTCGTGGGGTAGGTCAGCCATTTGAGCAATACCACCAGCATTATCAGCAATAGGGCCATAAGCATCGATAGCGATGGTATTACCAACGATGGATAACATACCAACAGAAGCTAGAGCAATACCATAGAGATTAGCAAAATAATAAGCTAGTAAAGTTCCAATTGCAATAATTAGTACTGGAAGAGCAGTCGAAACCATTCCTACAGATATACCACAAATAATATTTGTGGCTGCACCTGTTTTCGATTGATCAGCGATTCTTTTAACATAATGATGTTCGCTTGATGTATATATTTCGGTGAAGATACCGATTAAAATACCACATAATAAACCTGAAAGGATTGCTGCGAATGGTCTAAAAGAATTAAAGATAAAAAAGCTTAACGCTATTGATGCGACGACAGTGATAAAGGCAGTAATATATGTACCTATTTTTAACGATTTATGAGGTGATATTTTTTCGCCACTACCTATGAATAATGTGCCAAAAATCGTAGCGAGAATCCCAATACCACATATTAATAAAGGAAATAAAGCAAAGGCAACGCGTGATTCTTCATAGGAAGCGAAACTTTCAACAATATTATATAAAGGATTGTTAGTATCAGAAAGGGGCATTTGCATCGATACTCCTAGCGTAATCGCTGCGATAATACTTCCCACATAAGATTCAAAGAGGTCTGCACCCATGCCAGCCACGTCACCAACATTATCACCCACATTATCAGCTATTACCGATGGGTTACGTGGGTCATCTTCAGGAATACCCATTTCTACCTTTCCAACTAAGTCAGCACCAACATCAGCAGCCTTAGTGTAGATACCACCACCAACCCGTGCAAATAAGGCGATGGAACTTGCACCTAGACCAAAACCATTGATGACATCTTGAATACCTTCGTTTGGATTATAACCTGGTAAATTAGCTTCTAATAAATAAACTATACTAAGACCTAATAAACCTAAACCTACCACACAGAAGCCCATAACACTACCACCATTAAAGGCAATAGAAAGAGCTTTATTCATACCATGGTCTTTCGCCGCATTAGCTACGGCACTATTAGCACTAGTGGCTGCACGCATGCCAAAAAAACCTGCTAGAGCTGATAAAACCGCCCCTATGAAAAAGTTTACGGCGGTCAACCAGGCGTTTAATGAACTTACATTTTTACCTAATGGTAAGATTAATCCTAATACTAAAAAAACTAGTAAAGTAAAAAAAGCGAGTATTTTATACTCTTTCTTTAGGAATGCCATTGCGCCTTCTTTGATGAATGATTGAATCTCCCTCATGCGTTCATTTCCTTTTGGTGCTTTCTGAACCTTATGATAGAGGACTGCTGCATATAATAGGCCAATCACACCAATAGCAACAGCGGCATATATTAGGTTTGTCATTTAAAATATACCTCCTAATAAAAAGTTTCCTGTTACTTCTACTTTCATTATAACAATAATAGCGCTTACATTCAATTACTTCTTGAGCGATTCTTTGTGAAAATTTTCATTATACTTATATAATTCATTATTCTTGTAAAATTGATAAAATATATTATAAAATGGTAGAAAATGTGCTATAATTCTAATGATATATTTTCCAAAGGGTGATTAGCTTTGAAAGATAAGCAAGCTTATATTAATATAATAAGAATGCCCCATATGTTTAGAAAGAGCAATACAGATATCATTGATAATGATATTTCAATTGACATGCATCTAGCGAAAATTACTAGGAGTTTTCGGGTGAATTTGTCGAACTCAAATGAATCTACTAATTCATATATAGATTGCTTAAAGAATTATGAACGGTTGGTTAAATCTAGTGCAATCTCTCCGCTTGAAGATAAACTCCTGGAGTTGCGACAAACCTTAATAAGAGATATACCACAAATCGAAGAAGATGTAGTTGAGGAAGTAGAGAAGATGGAAGTTGTAGAAGAAGTTATGACTGAACCTGTTAAGCAAGAAATAGCAATTGTTAATTCTGAAGAAATCAATATTGATGAAATTATCAAAACTTCAGAACAAGAAATCTTCAGTGCAAAAGACCAACGTACCGTTTTATTAAACTTAATTGATGATATAAGTAATAATTCTAAGAATATTCAATATGATGATTCGAGGTTTGAACAGAATATTAAAGAAATTATTAATGAAACCCAAGAAGAAGAACTAAACTTAGACTTAGTTGAAAAAGAAGAAGAAAATCCTGTTGTTGAAGATAAAACAAATGATAATGATAAAAAAACGAAGGGTAGAACTACATATAAGATGTCACCCGTGCTAGTGATTATCATTATTATTGTGTTAAGCATCTTGGCAGTTTATGTAAACCGTGAAGTGATTCTCGAATTCTTTAGAAACTTATAGGAGGAGCCATGAAGTATATAAGTGTCGCAATCGATGGACCAGCTGGCGCCGGTAAGAGCACCATTGCGAAGAAACTTGCGAAGAAACTTAATTATGTATATGTAGATACAGGTGCGATGTATCGGGCTATTACTTATAAAGCACTAAAACTAAATATTGATCTAAACAATGAAACGGAGTATACCTTCTTAGATAACACTAAATTGGAACTCACTCCTGATGATAGGGTTTATATAGATGGTGAAGATATTACCCAAGAAATTAGATCACGGGAAGTTTCTAATAATGTTTCAATTGTATCCTCGTTAAAAATCGTACGTGATAAACTAGTGTCCATGCAAAGAAAGATTGCGCAAAATGCCAATGTCATCATGGATGGTCGGGATATCGGAACGAATGTCTTAAAGGATGCAACACTTAAGTTTTTTATTACTGCTTCTGTTGAAGAACGAGCACGACGTAGATATTTAGAAATTAAAGATAAAAATCAAGATGTAAGCATGGAAGAAATTAAAGCAGAAATCATGCAACGCGATTATCTTGATATTAATCGCACTTTAAATCCATTGGTTAAAGCACCTGATGCTTATGAAATTGATACATCTTCACTCACCGTGGATGAGGTAGTAGATAAACTAATAGAGATAATTTTAGGGAAGGTGGCTAGTATGAGCGAAAAAGATCTATATGAAATCTCTAATTACCACGAAGGACAAGTTGTAAAAGGTACTGTTGTCCAAGTAACAGACAATGAAGTGTTAGTTGATTTTAATTACATGACGGAAGGAAAGATTTACTTAAACCAATTAACTCTTAATCCTGATGTCCAATCTTGTAAAGAACTATATAAAGTGGGGGACAAGATTAAGGCTGTCATTAAGAAAATCGATGATGAAGTCGCATTATTATCCCGTCTTGACCTCGAAAAAGAAGAAGCATTACGTAAATTAGAAAGAAACTTCTATCATAAACATATCATCACTGGCAAAGTTACTGAAATTAAAGATACGGTTCTTATCGTTAATATTTATGGCATTGATTGTCTTATGCCTAAGAATGAAGTTGATGTAGACGCAAAATTTGATGTACAAAGCCTACTTAATCAACAAGTGAAGGTACGTGTAATTAAATTTGAAAACAAAAAAGTTGTTGTTTCCCGTCGTGCAGTAATTGCGGCTGAGTTATTTAAAGAAAAACTCCATAATTATAAGCAGATTAAACTTGATGCTGTTTATGAAGGAAAAGTTGTTCGTGTTGAACATTATGGTTTATTAATTGTAGCGAACAATTATCAAGGTTTAGTACCTTTAAAAGAAATATCCCACTTACCTTTTAATGATATATCAGAAGTCGCCAAGATAGGTGATAAGGTTAATGTCAAAGTTATTGAAAAAGATGATGATAAACTCCAAGTACTTTACTCAATTAAAGCCTTACTACCTAAACCTTGGGAAGTAGTTGCCCAAAATGTTAAAGAAGGCGATGTAATCGAAGGTACAATCGTCAGAATTACTGGTTTTGGTGCTTTCGTTAATATTTATCCATTTGTTGATGGCCTATTACATAAAAATGAGTTTTCATATAATCCTAATGTCAATATGTTTGATCATATTGAAGTAGGACAAAAGATTAAAGTCAAAGTAGTTAAGATTGATGCCAATAAAGAAAAACTTTCATTATCAGTTAAAGCATTAAAAACTAATCCATGGACTACTTGTGGATTAAAACAAGGTAAAGTTGTTGAAGTAACTGTTAAAGGCTTTGATAATGGTGATGCGATTGTTGAATTCGTGGAAGATGTTGAAGGAATACTCCCTAAGAATCAAGTTTCTAGTGAAAAACGCATCACTAAAGCTGATGATGTCTTGGCAGTTGGACAAGTTGTTACTGTTAAAGTTACTGAATTTGACCCTGAAGAACGTAAACTAGTAGTTAGTATCAGAAGAGTAGCTGAAGATGCTGAACGAGAAGAATTCTTGAAGTATATGCGTGAACAAGAAAAAGTTAAGAATGATACTTTAGGAGATTTGTTTGGGGATAAATTAAAGGAACTTTTGGGTAACAAACAAGAATAGGTGATCAGAATGTTACCAGTTGTAGCGATTGTTGGACGTCCCAATTGTGGGAAGTCCACTATTTTTAATCGGATTGTTGGCCAAAGAATCTCAATCGTGGAAGATACCCCTGGAGTAACCCGAGACCGTATATATGCGAAAGCTGAATGGTTAGGTCGGCACTTTCACATTATTGATACAGGTGGTATTGAGGTAAGCGATGAGCCTTTAATTGACCAAATCAAGTATCAAGCGGAAATCGCGATTGATGAAGCAGATGTGATTATATTTGTGTGTGATGCTAGAGAAGGTGTAACTCCCGATGATGAGTATGTCGCTAAACTCTTATATCGCGCTCAGAAAAAGGTAGTTGTAGCGGTTAATAAAGTCGATGATGTAAGTTATCGCGATAATGTATATGAGTTTTATCGTTTAGGATTTGAGGATGTAGTTGGCGTTTCTTCCCTACATGGTATTGGTTTTGGTGATATGCTAGATAAAGTCATCATCATGCTGCCAGAAAAATCAGAAAAGGAATATTCTGAGGATACGATTAAGTTCTGTTTCATTGGAAGACCCAATGTCGGGAAATCTTCACTTACTAATGCTATTTTAGGAGAAGATAGGGTTATAGTAAGTAATATTGCTGGTACTACAAGAGACGCTATCGACTCACCATTTACCAGAGATGGACAAAAATATGTGGTTATTGATACTGCGGGACTTCGTAAACGTGGTAAGATTTATGAAACTACAGAAAAATATAGTGTGTTAAGAGCGATGTCTGCGATTGAACGAAGCGACATTTGTGTCATTGTTTTAGATGCCACAGAAGGTATCATAGAATATGATAAACGCATTGCAGGATATGCTCATAATGCATATAAAGGTGTTATTATCTGTGTTAATAAATGGGATGCGATTAAGAAAGAAACAAATACGATGAATGAATGGATAAAAAATATTCGTAGTGAATTTCAATTTCTCGATTACGCCCCTATTGTTTTTGTCAGTGCTAAGGAACAAAAACGTATCCATACCTTATTTGAAGCGATTAAGCAAGTATCAGTTAATTACGAACGCCGCATCACTACGAATGTCTTAAATGAAGTAATCTTAGATGCGGTAAGTCTTAATCCCGCACCAACCTATAATGGGGGTAAACTCAAAGTCTATTATGTAACCCAAGTAAGTGTTAAACCACCAACCTTTGTGTTGTTTGTAAATAACCCTAACTTTATGCATTTCTCCTATGAACGTTTCATCGACAACAAAATCCGCGAGAATTTTGAGTTTACAGGCACACCCATTAAGATTATAACCAAAGTGCGTGAATAGGAGGATTTTCATGAGTGTGATTACGATAATTGGGGCAGGTAGTTGGGGTAGTGGATTAGCACTCTTATTATCTGATAATCAACATGAAGTGAGATTATATGATGTAGATAAAAGTGTCATTGCTGAAATAAATGAACATCATACCAATAAACGGTACCTTCCTAATGGTGTTTTGCCTGAAAGTGTAAAAGGTTATGATGATATAGAGTGTGCGTTAAAAGGTACAGATATCGTTTTAACAGTTGTTCCTACAAAAGTTATTAGGAGCGCCCTGAAATCAGTTAATCAATACCTTAAACATCCAGTAATCTTTGTAAATGCGAGTAAAGGTATTGAACCGCAGACCTTTAAGCGCGTATCCGAAATTGTTTATGAAGAAATTGATAAAGAGAAGATCATTGGTTTTGTTGCTTTAACAGGACCAAGTCATGCTGAAGAGGTAATTGAAAGACAACTAACAACTGTAACCTGTGCCAGCGATGACTTGAAATTAGCCGAGCATGTGCAAAAAATCTTTAATAATGATGACTACTTCCGAGTCTATACTCTCAATGACTTGATCGGTGCAGAACTCGGAGGAGCGATTAAAAACGTAATCTCATTAGCTGCAGGAATCCTCACTGGTTTAGGTTATGGTGATACTGCCAAGGCAGCCCTTATCACTAGAGGACTTGCAGAAATGCGGCGGTTAGCGGTCAAAGCAGGAGCTAAGGAAGAAACTCTCTTTGGTTTAACTGGTTTAGGTGATTTAATCGTTACAGCCACTAGTTTACATAGCAGAAATTATCAAGCCGGTTTAAAGATTGGTAGTGGTAAGAATCTCCAAGAAACCCTCGCAAGCATTCCTATGGTTGTTGAAGGAGTTAGAAGTTGTGAAGCATGTTACTATTTTGCGAAGCAATTAAATGTTGAAATGCCCATTGCCTTTGCTGTTTATGATGTTATATTTAATAAACGTGAACCACGAGAAGTAATCAAAGAACTCATGCAAAGAGATTTAAAACATGAATAAAGCACATAACCTTCCTTTACTTCATATACTTATAATTAGAAGTGAAAGGGAGGTTTTACTTTGTTTAAGAACGTGTTTGATGAAATTAATAAAAAGGCCAACATCGACAAAAACAAAATCTTTGAAATTGCGGATAGTATTAAGAATGCGGATTTATCAAATGAATTGGTTTTAAGAAAACTTATTAGAGATATTGCCCGTTTAGCTAATAAAGAGGTCTCAAAAGAGTTAGAAGATAACTTAGTGAAGAAAATTAAAAATGAAGGTGTTCCTTCTAATTTTAATGATTTACTATAAACTTAGGTTTTGCCTAAGTTTTTTTATTTATTGAATGTAAATTATATACATTTTATATATAGATTTTCTGATTTTTTGAATATCTTCAAGGCAAAAAAAATATAATATTGTGAGGATATTAGAAAGTGAGGAGTAATATGAGCGAAAGAGTACTTCGGGATATCATTGAACGTACTGATAGTTCACTTTATTTAGGAGTGGTCGGACCAGTACGTTCGGGGAAATCGACCTTTATTCGGAAATTTGTCGAAACATTGATTTTGCCAAATGTTGATGACGAAAACTTGTATAGACGCCTTGTTGATGAATTACCACAAGCTGGTGATGGCAAAAGCATCATGACGGTGGAACCTAAGTTCATCCCTAACCAAATTGTCACAGTTAAATTAGATGATTTAGATGTTAGGGTCCGTTTAGTTGATTGTGTTGGTTTTGTGATACCTAACTCCAAAGGTTATATGGAAGAAGATACACCCCGCATGGTGCACACACCATGGTTTGAAGACCCTATTCCTTTTAAAGAGGCGGCAGAAATTGGTACGAAAAAGGTAATCGAAGACCACTCCACAATTGGGATTGTGATGACTACTGATGGTTCAGTCTCTGACTTTGCGCGGGAAGACTATGTCGAAGCTGAAGAGAAAACAATTAACGAATTAAAGAAACTCGATAAACCTTTTATAGTTATCCTTAACAGTCGTCATCCCCAAAAAGCAGAAACCTTAAGTTTAAAAGATGCTTTAGTAGAAAAATATGAAGTACCTGTTATTCCTTTATCTGTAGAAAAGATGACTTTAGATGATGTTACAAATGTGTTAAGAGAAGCTTTATATGAATTTAAAATCAAGGAATTAGATATTAAAGTACCAAGTTGGATTGGCGTATTAAAGAATGATCATCCTGTCAAATATGAATTTGACAATGTGATTCATAATCTCACCAATGATTATCAAAAACTGCGAGAAGTAGATAAAATAGTTGATATTCTACGGGATAACGAATACATAAGTAGTGTAGAGCTCACAAATGTCGATGCTGGTAAGGGTTATGCAGAAGTTACCGTTACCTGCAAGGATGAATTGTATAATGAAATCCTTGAATCAATCATTGGACATAAAATTGATGATCGTGGTGAATTTATCGCCTTACTCCAAGATTATCGCGATGCCAAGTTAGAATACGATAGTATTGCGAGTGCGCTCCAAATGGTAAGACAAACAGGTTACGGTATTGCCACTCCAAGAACAGTTGACATGAAACTTAAGAAACCAGAAATAACGAAACAAGGTGGAAGATTTGGAGTTAAACTAGAAGCGATTGCCCCAAGCATTCATATGATTAAGGTTGAAGTCAATAGTGTCTTTGAACCCATCATTGGTAGTGAAGAACAATGTCAAGATCTAATCAATTACTTGATGAGTGATTATGAAAAGAACCCAAGTTCAGTTTGGAAAAAAGAAATCTTTGGACGCTCCTTAGAGTCTCTGGTGATTGACGGTATTAATGCAAAATTATTCATTTTACCAGAACAAGCACGCCAAAAAATCCGGGAAACTTTAGAAAAAGTAATCAACAAAGGAACGGGTGGATTAATAGCCATAATTTTATAGGCAGAATTTAAAAAACTTAAGTATATTATCAAAAAAAAGTAAAAAAATATAGTTAAGATATTGTCTAATGGAAAAATTTATGTTATATTAATTGAGTCACAGAGATAAAGGAGGAATAGTTATGAATAAATCACAATTAATTACTTTAGTGGCAGAAAAAACCGCAATGAAAAAGAAAGATGTAGAATTAGTAGTCGACACCATGATTAATACGATTTATGAAACTTTAAGAGCACGTGACAAAGTCACAATCTCTGGTTTTGGTACATTTGAAACAAAACATCGTCAAGAAAGAAATGGCGTTAATCCAAAGACTGGAGAAAAGATTGTTGTTACTGAAGCTATTTTACCAATTTTCAAAGCTGGTAAAACCTTTAAAGAAATTGTAAAATAATACTGGATGGTATTTTATTAAGCCTACTACTTTTGTAGTAGGTTTTTTCTTTTCCAAGGAAAAAACTATAAAATCCTACAATAAAGTGGTAAAATATAAGAAAGAATGACAGGAAGTGGTAATGATGCGTTATGTTTCCAGTGGCCATTCCCATGGTAAATATATTACTGTTATTTTAGAAGGTATTCCTAGTAATGTGCCAATTGACTTATTAAAGATTAATGAAGCTCTAGAACTTCGAAGAAGTGGTTATGGTCGAGGGCCAAGAATGAAGATTGAAACCGACCAAGTGGAAATTACTGGTGGAGTTTTATATGGTAAGACAACTGGTGCGCCACTTACCATAATCATTAAGAATAATGATTATGTAAATCATGAAAGTTATATGGACCCTTTTAATTATACTAAACAAGATGTAATTACCGTACCTCGACCAGGGCATGCGGATTTAGTGGGAATGATTAAGTATCAATTTGATGATACGAGACCAGTTTTTGAGCGTGCTAGTGCGAGAGAAACTGTTTCTCGGGTAGTTGTAGGTAGTATCGCTGAACAAATCTTATCATATTTAAATATAACAGCGAAGAGTTTTGTAACCCAAATTGGCAATGTAAAATTAGCTGATTATAAACTTGACTGGGATTATTTATCAGAATCCTGTGTCCTGATGCCAAGTAGAGAAGCAACAAAAAAGGCTTGCGAACTTATTGATTATGCCAAAACAAAACAAGATACTTTAGGGGGTATATGTCAGGTTGAAGTCATGAATGTTCCCCTAGGCTTAGGTAGTTTTGTGAGCCATGATACGAAACTAGACGCGAAAATTGCCCAAAGCCTACTAAGTATCCAAGCGTGTAAAGGAGTAGAATTTGGTGATGGTTTTAAATTAGCTGAGATGTTCGGTAGTGCTAGTCATGATGAAATCTATTATGATAATGGTTATCAACGCAAATCGAACCATGCTGGTGGCTTTGAAGGTGGGATGACGACTGGTGAACCAATCATAATTAGAGCTGTATTTAAGCCAATACCAACTCTTATGAAACCATTAATGAGTGTTGATATAAAAACAAAAGAGAGTGTACCAAGTCATATTGAGCGTAGTGATGTTTGTGTTGTACCTAGTGCTAGTGTGATTTGTAAGTACACAGTGTTATATGAGATCTTGAATGCCTTAGTTACGCAGTTCACCTCTGACACCTTGGAACAACTAATTAAAGCTGTCGAAGAATATCGGGATTATGTAGCGAGGTTCTAAAGATGAAAGTAATTAAGATAAGTATTCCAGGGTTTACCTATGATGTTTTCATAGGTAATGTCCTAACAAAACTTATTAATTATGTAGATTTTCAACAAGAAGTATTAGTAATTACTGATGAAAATGTTTATAACCATCATTTTCATAAACTAATAGAAGTAATTCCTATAAAACACGTGTTTATTTTAAGTAAGAATCCCGAACAAGATAAAAATATTTTAATGTATGAAAAATGTGTTGACTATGCTTTGAAGAGAGTTTTAGATAGGAAACTTACAGTAATTGCCTTTGGTGGTGGTGCTGTTGGTGATTTTGCTGGTTTTTTCGCATCGACTTATAAAAGGGGTGTACGCTTAATTAATTTACCGACCACCCTTCTTGCCCATGATAGCGCAATTGGCGGAAAGACGGCTTTAAATGTAGGTAATGTCAAGAATGCGATTGGCACCTTCTATCAACCCGAGGTGGTACTATACCATACTCCTTTTTTAAAGACATTACCATACATAGAGTTTACGAATGGGTTTGGGGAAATACTTAAACATGATTTACTAACCAATGGTGTTTTATTTAAAATGTTGCTTAATGATAGTTTTAATTTGGAAGATGTTCTAAGTAATCAGGAACTATTAGATGAAATAATTTATCAAGGTATCTTTGTGAAGAAGTTTTATATCGAAAGAGACCCATATGAAATGAAGGGTGAGCGGGAGTATTTAAATCTTGGGCATACATTAGGACATGCGTTAGAACGCCTATATAACTTAAAACATGGAATCGCGGTTAGTATCGGTATAGGTTTTGACTTGTTCCTTTCCGATAGTTCTTACATCCTACCTTATATGGAAACAATTAAAAAACTAGGAATCTTAACAAGTGGATATGACTTGTCTTTAGAATTGATCATTGATATCCTGAAAAACGATAAGAAGAATCGAAATGATAAACTTATGTTTATTGGTCTTAAGGATTTTGGTAAACCATTCCACCTAGAGTTAACTACAAAAGAGTTCACTGTAAAGTTTTCGGAATTTATGAGGTTATACTTATGAGACTCCAAGGAATGCTTAATTTACCACCTGATAAATCGATAACCCATCGAGCCTTGTTAGTTGGTTCAATTGCCTTAGGTAAAACTAGAATAATTAATCCGCTTATCTCAGAAGATACTTTAACTTCACTCAAGATAATCGAACAGTTGGGAGTTACCGTTTATAAAACACCTCAAGAAATCATAATCGATGGTAAAGGATTTTCTAATCCCAAAAGTGTTTTAGAACTGCTTGATTGTGCGAATTCAGGGACAACTGCCCGGCTTTTAATGGGATTATTAACTGGTTTACCTTATGAGTATACCCTAGTTGGTGATGCGTCGTTAAGTAAAAGACCTATGCAGAGAGTACAGTTTCCTTTAAGTGCTTTAGGTGGAAGAATAATTTTAACTAATGATGAGTATCTACCAGCACGCATTCTACCAGCAGAAGTAATAGCAAGTAAAATTAATCTAAATACAAGTAGTGCCCAAGTAAAATCAGCGGTGATGTTGGCTGCCTTAAAAAGTAATGAAGAAACTGTGGTCAATTTACCATCATCTTCCCGCAACCATACAGAACTCATGTTAGAATACTTTGGAGCAGATATAACCTATACAGATAAACTCATTAGAATTTCAGGAAAGTATCTCTTAGAAGGAAGGAATGTTTATATCCCTGGTGATATCTCTTCTGCATCCTTTTTCATTGTGGCAGCTGTAATTATTCCTGATAGTGAGATTATCTTAGCTAATTGTGGTTTGAATCCAACACGGACTGGTATTTTAAGAGTTTTAGAGCAGATTGGTGCTCATTATGAAATATTAAATCTTAGAACTCTAAATAATGAATTAATAGGTGATCTTCTAATTAGATATACTCCAAATTTACAACCATTTACTATTGGTGGAGACTTAATACCCTTGTTAATTGATGAGATTCCCATTTTAGCATTGCTTGCCACGCAAATCGAAGGGACCTCAATTATCAAAGATGCCCAAGAAGCAAGGATTAAGGAAAGTGACCGCTTAAAAAATACTTACCTAAATCTAAAAAAGTTGGGTTGTCATATTGAAGAGTCAGAAAATGGTTTGATTATTACTGGTAAGAGTAAGTTACAAGCTAACCTTGTAGATAGTTTTTGTGATCATCGTTTAAGCATGATGCTGAAGATCGCTAAGTTATTAAATCCTAATATAGAGATTCTAAATGCGGATTGTGATAAGATTAGTTACCCTAATTTTGTAGAAGACCTGTCAAAGCTTGTTAAATGATGTTATTAAACGACAATTCCTATCATAAATTTATGGTAGGAGGTCTTGTTATGGGTGGCACTTTGGTGGTTTTGATATTACTGTTCACCCCCGTTTTAGTGGTCGCGAGTTTCATATACCTGAGTAAAAGGCAATATGAACGTGCTCATCTTAGGCGCAAGGCGAAATACACAATTAAGAGGCGAGCAAGATGAGATTAGCGATAAACGGGATTTCGGGGAAAATGGGGGCGTATCTTTATAATTATTTAAAAGAACGGAGCGATTGGACTGTTGTTTGTGGTTTATCAAGACAAAACTTAAGTTTACCAATTCCCATATATAAAGATATTAAGAGTTGTCTTGAACGGGAGCAGTTTGATACTTTAATTGACTTTTCTCAATATCCGGCCTGTGTTGAAGTGGTTAAGCAAGCGATAATAAACAATATTAATGTTGTCAGTGGCACCACAGGATATAAGAAGTATGATGAAAAGTTGATTAAGTATCTGGCCATGAAACATAATGTCGGTGTGGTCATCTCACCCAATTTTTCGTTATTAAGTCAGGAACTTGCAGACTTAATATATCAGATGAAGAAGCATTTTCCATATTGCGAAATAATTGAAACCCATGGCATTCATAAAAAGGATAAGCCAAGTGGTACAGCTAAGTATTTTGCGAATCTAATGAATTTAGATTATGCTTTTATCCATTCAGTACGCTTACCAGGTTATATTGCGGACCACGAGCTTATCTTTGCGGATGAATATCAATCGCTCATCATAACCCATCGTATTAATAATCGCCAAGCATTTATTTCTGGTATTGAAAAAGCGATTATAGATGTAACTAACTTAAAAAAGGTGGAAATCCTGATCTAGAAACTAGGTGATAGAAATGAACTTATTAGAAGGAGCAAAAATCATCTTAAAAACCTTACATGAGCAAGGTTATGAAGCTTATATTGTCGGTGGATATGTTAGGGACTACTTATTAGGTGTTAAAAGTACTGATATTGATATTGCGACTAATGCCCATCCTGAAGTAGTCGCAACGATGTTCCCTAAAACCATCCTTACTGGTATGAAACATGGTACAGTCACAGTGGTTATCGATAAGAAACAATATGAAGTAACAACTTTCCGCACCGATGGAAATTATCTTGATCGAAGAAGACCGGATCAGGTTACTTTTGTTGGTGATTTACAAACCGATATTAAACGCCGTGATTTTACCATAAATGCTCTTGCCTTAACAATTGATGAACAAGTAATCGATTTTGTTGGTGGTATAGAAGATATTAAGAAGAGAATAATTAGAACAGTTGGCAACCCTTATGAGCGATTTAGTGAAGATGCCTTAAGAATGCTTAGGGTGTTTCGATTTGTTAGTCAATTAGGGTTTACTGTCGATGAAGAGACTTTAGAAGCCATTAAAGTTAATCGTGAGTTAATGAATTTTATTTCAAAAGAACGAATCATTATGGAAATAGCAAAGCTTGTTTTAGGAAAGTATTTTCATGATGCGATAAAACTTATCTTTAAAACAGAATTTTATAAGGCGGTTGATTTTCTTAATCATGGTTTAGATCTATTAGTTAATTTAAATTACACCCCAACAGATTTCTCAGAATTCTTGACGTTTCTAGCCGTAACTGGTAACTATGAGGCGATCATGAATTTACCGCTTGCTAATGTGATTAAAAAAACCGTCACTGATGTCTATGAGATGTATAGTCTAGAAATCAACGAGTTTACCAATCCAATTCTCTTTCGTCAAGGTTTATATGTTTGCCTATTAACTAATAAACTTAATCATTATTTACGGAAACTTCCTGATAAACAAGAAGAAATAAAAAATCAATATGAAAACCTCCCAATCAAGCGAGTATGTGATTTAGCGTATAAGGGAAGTGACCTAATAATTCGTTATCCTGAACGTAAAGGTCCTTGGATTGGCGATATGATTGATGAAATTTGCCTTAAAATACTTTTAGGTGAGTTAAAAAACGATTATCATGAAATAGAAAAGTATGTAGAAGAGAAGGTTAAATCAGAGTAAACCTTCTCTTTTTTTGCTTTGTTCACTAATGTACAAACTACATGATATTTGTCGATAATTGGTGGAAGTTGTGCTATAATAGTCTTGATTATTTAAGGGAGTTGGATTATATGAATAACTCTTTAATGCTTAAACTGATTAAAGAAAACTTATTTAATGTGAAAGATTACTTAATAAATAACTATAAACGGATGGGTCTTAATGAACAAGAAGTATTGATGCTGATCCATATCTATAACATTAGTCTAACAGGTGAGAACTTTTTGTCCATTTATCAGTTACAAGATAAGATGACCTTAGAATTTGTGGAATGTTCTAATTTGGTCTATCAATTAGTTCAAAAGAACTTTCTTGCTTTCGAAATGGAAATCGATGAAAAGGGTAAAAGGAAGGAAAAATTCACCCTTGAGCCATTATTTAATGCGATTTTAAAGGATTTACATATAGAAAATGTAAACTTAATAAATAAGCAAGTGGATTTAACAATTAGCTCCCTGATTAGTATTTTAGAAAGTGAGTTTGGACGCACTCTTTCTCCTTTAGAAATGGAAATGATTAAGATGTGGTTTGAACAAGAAAATTACGATAGTGAAATCATCAAATTGGCAATTAAAGAAGCACTCATCGCTGGAGCTTATAATTTAAAATATATTGATCGGATTCTCATAAATTGGCGTCAAAGAAATCTTAATACTAAAGAAGAAGTCCAAGACTATCTTAACTCTCTTAAGCGTTATGAGAATAAAATAAAAGATACAATTTAATTAGATGAGGAAAACTTAAATTATGGATAAAGTAACCTTAATCATGGATGTTTTAGATGAGATGTTTCCTGATGCTAAGTGTGAATTAAATCATAGTAATCCTTTTGAACTACTTATTGCGGTCATTCTCTCTAGCCAAACAACAGATAAGAGTGTCAATCGCGTAACTGAAACTCTCTTTAAGAAGTTTAATAAACCTGAGGATTATGCCAAGGCTAGTATAGTGGAAATTGAGGAAGAGATAAAAACTCTAGGATTGTATCATAATAAAGCAAAAAATATTAAGCAAACAGCGGAAATACTTTTAAAAGATTATGGGGGAAATGTTCCATCTACCAGAGAAGATTTGCTGAAACTTCCTGGTGTGGGGCGGAAAACCGCTAATGTGATTTTGTCAGTCGCTTATGGACAAGCTGCCTTTGCGGTAGATACTCATGTAGAAAGAGTAAGTAAGAGGTTACAGATTGCCGAAGAGACTGATTCGGTTTTAGAAGTAGAAAGGAAGTTAAATACATTCTTTCCTGAACATATGTGGCATAAGTTACATCATCAAATGATCTTTTTTGGTAGGTATCACTGTTTTGCGCGAAATCCTAAGTGTCATGAATGCAAGTTAACAAGTATTTGTCGGTATTATAAGACAAACTATAAAAATAAGGAAAAATAATGTCAAAGGTAATACCCTTTGACTTTTTTAAAGGAGATAATAAAATGTTTACGACAAAGGAAGAATTCTTAGAATGGTTAGCTAATCATAGTAAATTTTCAATGAAGTTACACTTAACACGAATTAAGCGAGCCTGTGAGTTATTAGGAAATCCGGAATTAAAACTTAAAACCTTACATATCGCCGGTACTAATGGTAAGGGTTCTACTGTTAACTATCTCAATCATCTTTTAATGGCTTCAGGATTTAGGGTTGGCATCTATATTTCCCCCTATATTATTTGTTTTAATGAAAGAATTCAAATTAATAATGAATATATTAGCGATGCTGATTTAGTATTATATGCTAATAAGATTTATGAGATCGTAAATCAAGTGGAACAAGAATTAAATGATGATATGACAGAATTTGAAATCGTAACCTTACTATCATATCTTTACTTTTATGAGAAACAAGTTGATTATGTCATTTATGAAGTAGGTTTAGGTGGAAGATATGATGCGACTAACTTAATCATACCTATTGCAGGAGGAATAACCAATATTTCCTATGATCATATGAATGTTTTGGGGGATACGCTTGAGAAGATTGGTTATGAAAAGATTGGGATTGCCAAACCCAATATTCCCATCTTTACTACCGAGACTAATGAAAGTGTTTTAAAGGTTTTTCAAGATTATTGTGCTAAAGTTGGAAGTAAACTTATCATTTGTAATCACAAGGAGATTATTAATCCGGAATATAGCGATGAAGGGATGAAGTTTACTTATAAGAATCTGAAATTAAGTATCCCCATGTTAGGGTATCATCAGTTAAAAAATGTCTTATTAGCTTTGAAAATGTATGAGTATGCCATGAATCATGACAAGATTATTATTAAAGATGAATATATTTATAATGGCTTAAAAAATGCCAAATGGATCGGTCGCTTAGAAGTTATTTGTAAGAAACCCTTAATTATTATTGATGGTTCCCATAATATTGATGGGGTTAAAACCTTAGTTGAAGCGATGAAACATTTTCTCACTGAGGGATATAAGATCAATACCGTATTTGCGGCATTAAAAGATAAGGATACTAAGCCAATGCTAGAACTCTTACAATCAATTAGTACTGAACTAATCTTAACTAGTTTTAACTTTTATCGTGCTAATACTGCCAAAAATCTCTATGAACAAACAAATAAGGAAAATGTTAGTTATGATGAGGATTATGAGCATGTCCTAAAAGCAAAAATCAACTCGATAAAAGACGATGAGTTGCTGCTTGTGACAGGTTCCTTGTATTTTATATCTAATGTGATTAGCTTTCTTAAATCCATCGACATTGCTTGATAAGTTTTTATATGTTGTTATGGTAAATATATATTTGAGGTGAGGGGGATGAGACGTTACTTTACACCAGAGTTCAAATTATTACTTCAAGGAATATGTGCGTTATTTCTCGGTATTCTTTTTGGCAATTTTCTTGGTAGAAGCATGTTAAGAAATGATGCTATTTATGCTAATGCGATTAATTATCATGATGATGTCTACATACTCCAAGCAGCGCATTATTATGATGAAGCCCAAGCTAATGCCTTTTTGAATAAGTTAAATGAGTTAGGTTTACAAGGGTTAGTGGTTAGAGAATATAGTAGTTTCTTTGTTTATTTAGGAATAAGCACTAATCCCTATTACTTTGAAAAAGAAACAGATATCTTAACTCAGAATGGTTATGATTATTTGATTAAAACCAGGAAATTATATTACTATTTAAATGATTTAGATTCTGATTCTAGCGAGTATACTTTTTATTACATGTCAATCAATTATTATCTATCCCTCTTAAAGAATAAACCAGTCATCTTTACCGATGATTACTTAGAGTTAGTAGATGTGGTAAAGATGGATTTATTCAACAGTTTACAGATTCTAAATGCTGAACTAACTTCTAATAATACGATGATTTACAAACTATTGGTCTATCAGAATATCGTTAATTTACTACTATAGGAAGGGTAACCTTCCTTTTTTTTGCGTATAAAGATATGCAAGAAAGGAGGGTAAGATGCATTATAAAATCAAAGATTTACCTGAATCAGAACGGCCACGAGAAAAACTAGAGAAAAGAGGTGCTAATTATTTAAGCAATGTCGAGTTAATTGCCATTATACTTCGAACTGGTTCGAAACAGAAATCCGCCCTTACTTTAGCACAGGAACTTATTAATAAGTATCCTCATCTCGCTAGTCTTAAACATCTTACAATTGATGAACTATTAAACATAAAAGGTATAGGCAGGACTAAAGCGATTCAGTTACTAGCGACAATTGAACTTGCAGTTAGAATTAATGGTGCGGTAATTGAGCGTGGTTATCAAATCAAATCGCCCAGTGAATGTGCAGAATACATTGCGGAAGAAATTAAGCAACTAGAACAGGAGCATTTTATTGGCATTTATTTAGATGCGAAAAATCGAATTCTCGCAAAGAAAGTCCTCTTTAAAGGTACCTTAACAAGGGCAAATGTTAGTCCCATTGAAGTCTTTAAGGAAGCTTTACGCCATGGTTGTGCTTCAATTATTGTGGTTCATAATCATCCCAGCGGAGTGCGCCTGCACAGGGTCTAATAGTAGTGATTACTTAGTAATCGAGAACTCCTTACAATGTTCTCTGGTGAGCATCTAACCTTGCAGGGAAACCTTATAGAGGGACAAAAGCATGATGCGTAAAGAGAGAATCTTTTGAAACTATCTAGAAAGGTTCTTTTTAGCCAAGTAGTGGATGGTAAAGGCTATACTGCTTGAATCCTAGATGGATAGGAGTGGAATCTCACTTATCTACGATAGTTAAGAGGTAAGTTGGACAAAATGATGGATCTTTTTTCGCTAGTTCCATCATCGTAAGGGTTGTCCACTAGTCCTAGGTAATAGGAAAACATCAAAAGGGATACCTAATCACTACGAATCTATTATTAGACAAAAGGCAGGGATTACCTAAGTGTTTATGCATAGGGTAACGGAGTCTTTGTAGTACCCAAAGTTTTCTTGTAATGAGGTAAGCAGGGGGAAGAAAGACAGGGTAACACCAGCGAGCCGTATACGGTGAAAGTCGTACGTACGGTTCTGTGGAAGGGTGAAGCATGCTTCATTCGATCCAACGATCCTACACCAAGTCCACAAGATATCAATGTCACCAAAAGATTAGTTGAAATCGGTGAGTTAATGGGGATTGAAGTACTAGACCATATTATCATTGGGACGGAAGGTTATGTAAGTTTACGTGAAGCAAGGTATATTTAAAAACATCTTTATTTTTAAGTTTTCCTATGTTAAGATGAACATAAATAAATATATTAAGAGGGGAAAAAAATGCCAGAAATTATTAAGGTTTATGTAGAAACTATGCCCAAAACACGTTTTATCGGTAAGCGGTATTTTGCTGAAGATCGGATTAATGGCTCTTTTAGTGCTAAATGGGATGAATGGTTTGAACATGGTTGGTTTAATGTTCTAGAAGCTACTTATCAAGGAGATTTGAAAGACTTTTTTGTAGAAGCTGATTGTTATGTTGGTTTAATGCGGGTAAAACCAGACGCGAGATTTGAATACTGGATTGGGATGTTCCTACCAGAAGATACTATAGTACCAGAAGGATTCAGTTCAGTAGATTTTCCGGAAAGTAAGCTTGGAGTGGCTTGGGTTAAAGGGGAAATTCCTGCTATTTATTGCATGGAAGAAGAGTGTTTAAAGAAGATTAGGGAAAATGGAATGGATGCTCTTCCAAATGAGTTGGATGAGTTGTGGTTCTTTGAACGTTATAATTGTCCCCGTTTTACAGAACCAGATGAAAAGGGAGAAGTAATTCTCGATATCTGTTTCTTCGTTAAGTAGGTATGTTATTGAGAGGAGAAGGATCAGTGAGTTTATTAAAACAACTAGCTGAAACATATCATTATGAGTACCACAAGAACTATCTCTATATTAATATTGATGATTACTTAATTACGGTAAGAAACTATATTGATTATTTTGACCCCCGTAATAATGGCAGAATCATCTATATTCCTCTAAATGATCCTACACAGGAACAAAAAGAACAGTTAATGGTATTTCTGAAAGCAAATAGTTTGAATTTAAAGATTAGAGAATATGTCATTGATGATTTAAATGTCTTAGTTATTAGACTCCTTGAGGTTTATAAGAAATTTAAGATTGAAGAATTTCATCATTTAATTAATACAGTTATCAAGTTCTTAAAGGATATTAATATTAGTTATGAAAAAGTCTGTCGATATTGTAAAGGTAATGATAGTGATTCTACTGTAATAATCAATAAGATCAAATATCATTGTCACAGTAAATGTCGTGAAGAGTTTGAATCAAAAATGAAAAAGTGACAGGAAGCCTTTAATAATCTACCTAAACATTACGGAAAAGGATTACTTGGTGCATTAATTGGGGCAATAGTCGCAAGTTTCCCTTGGATTGTGTTAGCGATAATTTGGGGCTACGCGGCTGTATTCGGGATGTTAATCTGTTACGGTGCCTATCAAGGTTATAAACTTTTTGGTGGGGTTGTGACAAGACTATCGAAGTATCTCTTAATCATCCCTTGTCTACTGGCATTATTAATTGCACATATCCTTGTGGTTATCATTATGCTTTATCAAGCTGATGTATCAATCACATTAGATAATATCATGTTAGTTTATTCTTTATCAGAAACTCGTAAAATTGCATTACAAGATTTGGGAATAGGTATTCTCTTTGTTGGGTTAGGTTATTTCTCGCTACTTGGCAAGATGAAGCTTGATTATCTTCAGGGAGTATATAGGTAAAGCGCCTTATCGATTTATACCTATTTGACATAAATTATAGTGTACAATAATCTATGGGAGTGTACACTATGTATTATCAACATGAAGAACGGTTAGTCCCTAACGATTATATTAATCCTTATTTAGCGCAATATCGCCAAGCTTCTTTGGAAGCACGCATTGATCAACTTGAACGTCAAAATCTTGTGCAAGCGCAAGAGATAACCCGGTTAAACCAAGAAATTATGCGAATCAATCAAGAGATTAACCGCATGAATGAGGTTAATGTCGCCCAAACAAGAAGGATTAATCGGCTCAATGAACGTTTAAGAACAGTGGAGATGCGCCTTAGTCTACCAGTTAAATATGATGAAGAAGGGCTCTAATGAGACACTAGGATATCTAGTGTCTTTTAAATTTATTAATAAAATTTAGTTATTTTTCATATGATGTAGTAGACAAGGGGTGATTTGATGAATCGTAGACTTAAAAAAATAATTAAGAAACGGAAACACCAACAATTTTATGCAAATCATTATCGAGAAAAAAAACATTATTCTATTTATATAATGAAACTCTTTAATCAAATCCTCGCAAGTATCATCGTTCTTTTATGTTTACTAATAAGCAGAAGTAATGAGAAATTACATTTTATTTATGATTATGCTTCGAAAAACATGAATTTCATGAAGGTTAAACGCTTTGTTGATAATACTCTTGTGGGCATCATCCCTAATTATCAGAAGGACGAGTTTGTTGGCTCGATTGTGATTGATCTTGATAATACAAAGGATTATCTAAATGGAATTATCATTGAAACAGATTATGCCGAACCAGTGCAAGCTTTAACTGATGGTATCGTAATCCGTATCTACGAAGATGAGTCATTAGGAAGAGTTTTAGTTATTCAAGATGAATCAGGGAGAGAATTTCATTATGGCTTATTAGAAAACATCGAAGTAGGAATGTATAGCATCATTAGTAAAGGGGATGTTTTAGGTTTAGGAAGGATAAATGAAAACTTTAATGGTGAATATTATCTTGCCATTTATTATAACAAAGAATATCTTGATGTAATTGATGTGATTAATGAAGAATGAAAGTTAGATTTCAATTACTAACATTAATATATTTAATTTTATGTTTGTTTTCTGGATTATTGTATCAAGTACTTATACTCTATCTTTGTTTATGTGTACATGAATTAGGACATCTTGTTGTCATTAAACTATTTAAAAAGAAAGTAACTCTGTTAGAGATTTCGCCAATTGGTGGTATCTTATATCTTGATGGGTGTCAAAATGATCGAAATTTTAAAGAATTATTGATTTATCTGGGCGGTCCCCTTTTTAGTTTTTCATTATATTTTCTGGTTCGGTTTTTCAAATTAAATGAGGTCTTCATTGCTAGTTCTTATTACATCTTTCTTATGAATCTTATCCCCATCATTCCCTTAGATGGGGGAAAAATCATCATGACTTTAAAACAATATTTTATACCATATAAATTAGTCTTAAAGCTTATAAGTGTTTTTTCGGTTATTACTGGAATAATTCTTGTAATTATTTGCATTAAGACAACTAGTTTAAGCATAATATTAATGAGTTTTATTTATATAAATCTTAAAAACTATCTTAACATATCAGAGGAATATTTTACTTTTTTATGGTATAAATACTTGCATCCTAATAAGAAATTACCAAAGAAAATTATTATAAGCAGATTAATTGATAAGCACATAATTTATCATCATTTTTATAAAGGATACCATCATGTTTTCTTTTTAGAACATCAACTATTAGATGAAGAAGATGTTCTAAAAAGGCTATTAATCAGTAAATAATTGTTGACGAATACGGATTTGTTTGATATACTTTTCTTGTTGTAGGCACCGCGTGTAACTACAACCGCTCAGAACAGGTCTTAAAAACAATTACTGTTACCTGTATGGCGAGTCTTAGTATTAATTGAAGGAGGTGCACATATGTACGCTGTAATTAGAACTGGTGGTAAACAACTACGTGTCGAAGAAGGACAAACCATCTGGGTAGAAAAACTTCCAGCAAACGAAGGTGACGTTGTTGTCTTTGATGAAGTGTTGTTAGTGGGTGGAGAAACAACAAAAGTTGGTAATCCTTTAGTAAATGGTGCTACTGTTACTGCCAAAGTTGAAAAACAAGGCAAGAGCAAAAAGATTATCGTTTTCAAATACAGACCCAAGAAACACTATCGAAAGAAACAAGGACATCGTCAACCATATACCCGTCTAGTAATCGAAAAAATCAATGCATAAGTTATGACGAAAGTAACTATTAAAAAGAAAGATGATTTAATAACAGACATTGAGATTAAAGGTCATGCTTTAAGTGGACCATATAATCAAGATCTTGTCTGTGCGGGAATTTCGAGTATCGTCTTTGGCACCTGCAATGCCTTGGCGGAATTATCAAGTTATGATGAAGACCAAATCGGATTTATAGATGGTCTAATCAGGATTCCCAATATTAGTGAAGATAGCGAAACCCAATTAATTTGCCAAGTAATGATTGTTCAACTGAAGACGATTGAACAATCATATCCTCAATATATTGAAATAGCTTACATATAGGAGGTGTAACCTATGAAATTCATCCTTAATATTCAATATTTCGCTTCCAAAAAGGGTGTCGGCTCAACCAAAAACGGTCGTGATTCCATCGCCAAACGATTAGGTGCGAAAAAAGCTGATGGTGAATTCGCGACAGCTGGTTCAATCATATATCGTCAACGTGGAACGAAAATTCATCCTGGATTCAATGTAGGTCGTGGTGGTGACGATACGTTATTCGCATTAATCGATGGTGTCGTCAAATACGAACAATTTGCGAAAAACCGCAAACGTGTTTCTGTATATCCAGTTGAATAATGACAGTAAACCCCTTTAGGGGTTTATTTTTTTGTGTATAATATTAATAGATTTTTACCGATGAGGTGATTAGATGTTCATTGACGAGGCAATCATCAAAGTTAAAGCTGGTGATGGTGGCGATGGCATCGTCGCTTGGCGCCGGGAATTCAAAGTTGAACGTGGAGGTCCATTTGGTGGAAATGGTGGAAATGGTGGTAGTATCATTTTCAAAGTTGATCCTGGTCTTTCCACTTTACTTGATTTTAAGTATCAAAAACACATTCGTGCGAAGAATGGTGAACGGGGTGGCACCAAGATTCAACATGGAAAAAATGCGCCAGATTTAATTATTAAGGTTCCCCAAGGGACTACTGTATATGATGTTAAAACAGGCTTAATCATCGCGGACTTAGTAGATATCGATCAGGAAGCAGTTATCGCTAAAGGTGGTCGTGGTGGGCGTGGTAATGCGGCGTTCGCGACAAGCAGGAATGTAGCCCCTGATTACTGTGAATTAGGTGAACCTGGGGAAGAACGGGAAATTAAGTTAGTGTTAAAAGTATTAGCAGATGTTGGTTTAGTTGGTTTCCCCAGTGTTGGTAAATCAACAATCATATCAGCGGTAAGTGCGGCTAGACCCAAAATTGCAGCTTACCACTTTACTACCCTTCAACCAAATTTAGGTGTCGTATCGGTACCTGATGGTAGAAGTTTTGTGATGGCTGATTTACCTGGACTAATTGAAGGAGCTTCCCAAGGTGCTGGGTTAGGTTTCCAATTCCTGAAACATATTGAACGGACAAGGGTTATTGTCCATGTGGTGGATATTGCGGGTAGTGAAGGGCGCGATCCTTATGAAGATTATTTAAAGATTAATCATGAGTTGAAAACATATAAAATGAACTTACTTAAGAGACCACAAATCATCGTTGCGAACAAGATGGATTTACCATGTGCAAAAGAAAACTTAGACAAGTTTAAGGCACGTTTAATAGAAGATTATCCTGTTATCCCAATCTCCGCTGCGACAAGAGAAAATCTCAACGCGATGTTATATGCGATAGCCGATGTCTTAGAAAAGGCAGAATTCATTTCTATTTATGAAGAAGATGAATTTTTAGATAGTCAATATCTAAAACTTGATGATGAAGATAAGCCAAAATTCACGATTGAACAAGACCCCGATGGTGTATATCGGGTGACTGGTGAATTGATTGAAAGATTATTCAAGATGACTAACTTCAATCAGTATGATTCAGTACGACGTTTCTCTAAGACATTAAGAAAATATGGTGTGGACCAAGCTTTACGGGAAAAAGGGGTAAAAGATGGGGAGACGGTTAGAATATTGAATTATGAATTTGAATTTCTTGACTAGAAAAACGGGACAAGTGTCCCGTTTTTTTGTATAATAAAAGATAATGATACAACTTTTAAAATATATTTGTCTAATTAGATCATAGAAGGTGAGATTTTGGAAAGGATTCGCCTATCAGAAACATTAGAACTATCCCGCATTATCCAGGGGTTAATGCGGCTTACGAGTTGGAGTTTTTCTAAAGTAGAATTACTCCATCATCTAGAGAGTCTCATCGATTTAGGTGTAACTAGTTTTGATATCGCAGATATTTATGGTGATTATACCTGTGAAGAATTATTAGGGGAATCTTTAAATCTAAATCCTAGTTTACGAAGTGAAATCCAAATCATTACTAAATGTGGCATCAAAATTACAAGTGATAAATATCCGGAACGAAAGATTAAGCATTATGATACAAGTAAGGAACATATCATTACCACAGTAAATAATTCCTTAAGAAAACTAGGTACTGATTATCTTGATTTATTGTTAATTCATCGTCCTGATCCTTTTATGGACCCTGAAGAAGTTAGTGAAGCATTTAATATCCTTTATAAGAGCGGTAAAGTGTTAAACTTTGGGGTATCTAACTTCAAACCATCTAGTTTTAATCTCCTCCAGAAGTATTCTCGTTTCTCTTTAGTTACTAATCAGATTGAGATTTCTCCCTTAAATTTACGTGCCTTTCGTGATGGCACAATTGAACTCTGCCAAGAATATGAGATCCCACCAATGGCTTATTCACCTTTAGCGGGGGGAAGATTATTTAATACTTCTAGTGAAGAAGCAATTAATGTTTGTCAGAAACTTGAAGAAATTGCGATGAGTCGGGGACTCAGTAACTTAGATACTGTAGTATATGCCTTTTTATTAAGTCATCCTGCCAAGATACTTCCAGTAGTTGGCACAAGGAGTATTGAAAGGGTCAAACATGCCATCTTAGCGTTAGACTATAAATTATCAAGAGAAGAATGGTTTGAAATATATACAGCAGGCTTAGGGAAAAGTGTCGATTAAATCTTCGTATAGGATAACTCCTTTCATAATAAGATATTATGAAAGGAGTTTTCTTTATGGGCTTAAAAGGACAACTTATTCTGTTAATCATTTTTGTTAGTTTGTTAGGTTTCTTATATGAAAAGAATGACGAGTATAAAGAAGCACTTGAGTATATAAATGCACAGGGAAATACAAATATTGTGTTACATGATGAGGATTATCAAAATTATGAATTCTTTATCGTTAGTGAAATCCATGGTGTAAATTTAAACTATCAGGTTAAATGGGAATTATTAATGGATTTATATAATAAGAAAGGTGTTAATGCTTTATTACTAGAATTATCATATACCAGCGGATATTTACTGAATGAGTACCTTAAAAGTGGTGATGAAAAAATATTAGAAAAAGTACAAAGTTTCTATAGGGGTAGTCCTTTCTATACACTTGATGAGTTTAACTTCTATAAGAAATTATATGAGTACAATCAAACTCTACCCGTAGATAAACGAATTCAAGTGATAGGTATCGATATTGAACATTCTGATGAGTCAGTTAAACTCTATTATCAATTTAACGATGATAATGATGCTCGGATTATTGAATATATAAAGCAGAATACCGATATAAGGGATGAGTTTTATAAAACAAGATATCATTCATTACGAGAAAAAAGGATGTATGAGAATATCTTATTTCTTAAAGAGATGTATGGTTTTGATGCTTGCCTTGTCCAATTAGGGGCAAAACATGGTTTTTTAGAAGTGACTAGTGATAATTACAAATCCTTAGGTTATTACCTTGATAAGAAAGAAGACTCTCCTTATCGTAATAGAGTATTAAATATCATGTTGTTTTATCAAGATAGTCAATATTTAGAGTCAACTTATTTCAAAGGGGAACTATATTATAAGATAAATACATTAACTAAGTCTTACCGTAAGATTTTAATTAACAGTAATTCATCTCTTACGATTGTGAAGCTAGATTATGAGAATTCGCCTTTTAAGAATAAGTTAATAGATCTTCATCAAAGTAGAAAACTTAAAGTTGGTGCTACAACTGACTATTATCAATATATTATTTTCATTAATAATGCTGAGGCTTCCTTACCCCTTGATAAGATTTTAATCTTAACGAAAGGAGAAATCCTTAAGAAAATCTTGAAATTAGGTAAACATAATTAGGTTATTTACATATAATTAATTAGATAAAAAAAGGAAGGGATGACTATGAAGTATCATATTGTCCAAGTTAATGAGACGATTAATGATATTGCACGGAAGTACCAAGTTAGTGTAGAAGAGATTATGAAACTAAATCGTCATATCACAAGTGCAGAATATATCATTCCTGGGATGAAACTAAGATTACCAGTATTGACTGAAGAAGTAAGTGAAGAGTTAAAAGATAATTTCTTAGATATTGAGAAGTATTATCCAAAGATTGAAGATTTTAAAGATGTTATATCTGATAATAATAATTATAATGAAAATAATGATAATACGAATAATAGTTTAGATGGCAAGCAACCATCCTATATCCCACCTTACTATAATTATCAAAACTACTATAATCCTTATATGTACCAATACCCATATTACTATTATCCCCAAAATAATCTACCACGAGTAACACCAATAGAACCATTGAGTTCTAGTAATAATGTCGGTGAGGAAAATCAAAATCGCGATAGACAGTTATTTATGCCACCTTATCCAATAAATCAAAACATTGAAGATAATTACCCACGGATAAATATTAGTAATGAAACACCAGTAATTCGAGCTGATTTACGAGATTTCGTTAAAAAGAATACGAAAATACGAAAGAAGACATAAGGTAATTGAAAATCAAGCTTCCCTTGGCTATAATTGATGATAGATTATGAGGAAAGTTGAGGGAGAAAAATGTTAGGGCCAAGAGAACTAGCACATGAATGTGCCAGTATTGGTGAAAAAAAAGTTAACAATTCGTTTCGCAACATGATTGTCGGAGGGATGCTTTCAGGCTTATTCGTTGGTATAGGGTATTATGGATACTTAGTAGTTTATAGTAGTCTAGTTGATACGGAGTACTTGATATTTGGGAGAGTTATTGGAGCATTAGTGTTTACTGTAGGGATTATCCTCGTAGTATTAACTGGAAGTGAGTTATTTACTGGTAATTGCTTAATAATATTGGGATATTGTAACAAGCAGTATTCATTAAGTAAGGTATGTAAGAATTTAGGTATTGTGTGGTTAGGAAATTTCATTGGTGCTTTAATCTTAGTGTTACTAATTTATATAAGCAAAATGCCCAATGACGTAATGATTACTACGATAAATAATATTAGTAATCAAAAGGTAGGTTTAAGTATCTTTGTGGCCATAAGTCGTGGTATCCTCTGTAACATCTTAGTTGCCTTAGGTGTTTATGCATCTTATGCGGCTAAAGATGTTTCTGGTAAAATCTTAGCAAGTGCGATACCCGTGTTTTTATTCGTTTTATCTGGTTATGAGCACTCTGTGGCGAATATGTTTATCTTACCTTTATCATTATTCTATGAAAGTGGGATTACGATTCTCGATATCTTTAAGAACATAATCCCAGTTACAATAGGAAATTTCCTAGGTGGAGGAATTATCGTACCGCTAGCATATTATTTTCTCTACGTCTTTAAATCCGCAAAAATCCATACTTAAAAGTATGGATTATTTTTTTTATTTACGGTATTATAGTTTTAACACGTATATAGACTTGAAGTATTAGTAAAACTTGGTAAGGTATGATATAATATTAAAGTTGGATAGGTGAAAATTATGTATGCATATCTTAAAGGTAAAGTAACAAGGATTGGGACTGATTTTATTATTGTAGAAACCAATGAGATTGGTTATTACATTTATGTTCCTAATCCTTATAGTTATACATTGAATGAAATAACTACGATTTATACCCATCTGATAGTAAGGGATGACGCTCATGAATTATATGGATTTAGGACCTATGAAGAAAAAGATTTATTTATGAAGTTAATTAAAGTCACAGGAATAGGTCCGAAAACTGCGATTGCGATTTTAGCACCTGGTGATTATCAAAGTATTGTAAAAGCAATCGAAGCCGGTGATGTAACTTATCTGCAAAAATTCCCTAAGGTTGGCCCAAAAACCGCGCAACAAATCATCCTTGATCTAAAGGGTAAATTAATCACCATTGAAACCGAAACTATGAGTGATGCGATGAAAGATGCTTATGAAGCATTAACAGCTTTAGGCTATAAAGATAAAGAAATTGAGCGCGTCTTTAGAGAAATAACTGATAAGAATCTAACCACGCAAGAATATATCACGCAAGCATTGAAACTCATGTTAAAGTAAGGAGGATAATTGATGGATGACGAGCGCCTGATTAGTCCCACTAGATTAGCGGAGGACGATAGTGAACAAACATTAAGACCGCAGACTTTAAGTCAATATATTGGGCAAACGAAAATCAAAGAAAACCTTGAAGTCTTCATCAAAGCCGCCAAAATGCGAAGTGAAGCACTTGATCACTGTTTATTTTATGGTCCACCTGGTTTAGGTAAAACGACCTTAGCGAACATCATCGCGAATGAAATGGGTGTGGAGATTCGCCATACATCTGGACCATCACTTGAGCGTGGTGGCGATTTGGCTGCGATTTTAACTACTTTAAGTTCAGGTAGTGTCTTATTTATTGATGAAATCCATCGTTTACCGAAAACTATAGAAGAGATACTATACCCAGCGATGGAAGACTTTGTATTAGATATTGTGGTGGGTAAAGATTCAACCGCAAGAACAATTAGAATTGATTTACCCCCCTTTACTTTAGTAGGGGCAACAACAAGGGCTGGTGATTTATCAGCTCCCCTTCGAGATCGCTTTGGGGTTATTTCGCAGTTAGAGTATTATAAAATCGAAGATTTGCGTAAAATAATTTTAAGGACTTCCCAAATTTACCAATTCCCAATTGAAGAGGATGCCGCATATGAACTCGCGAAACGATCACGGGGTACACCACGGGTGGCAAACAGGTTATTTAGAAGGGTAAGGGATTTTGCGCAAGTTAAAGACTATGTAACTATTACCTTAGATTTATGTAAAGATGCTTTAAATCAGATGAATGTTGATGAAGCTGGTCTTGATTATACTGATCATAAGTATTTAAAGGGAATTATTGAAAGGTATAATGGTGGACCCGTAGGTGTAGAAGCCTTGGCAGCTTCTATCGGAGAAGAAGTCCAAACCCTTGAGGATGTTTATGAACCCTACTTACTCCAAGAAGGGTTCATTAAAAGAACACCAAGGGGTAGAGTAGCGACAGAAAAGGCTTATCGTCACTTAAACATCGAGTATTTTTCGTTGTTTTAGGAAGAGGTTTACGAGAAAATGCGTGTGGAAGAATTTGATTTTGACTTACCAAAAGAGCTAATAGCACAAACACCATTAAAGAATCGCGAAGAATCACGATTGTTAATACTTAATCGGAAAACCGGTGAAATTACCCATAAACACTTTTATGATATTATTGAATACTTAAATCCTGGCGATACTTTAGTATTAAATAATACTAAAGTAATTCCGGCAAGACTATACGGTGTAAAACAAGCTACTAATGCCCATATTGAAGTATTGCTGCTTAACCAAAAAGCTAATGATGTATGGGAAGTGTTATGTCGACCAGCGAAGAGAGTTAAAGTTGGAACTATAATAAGTTTCGGTGATGGTATCTTAACAGCAAAATGTATCGAATCCTTTGATGAAGGAAGAAGATATCTCCAGTTTGAATATGAAGGAATTTTCTTAGAAATTCTCGATAAACTAGGTGAAATGCCTTTACCCCCTTACATTACCGCAAAACTTGAAGATAAAGACCGTTATCAAACAGTATATGCGAAAATTGAAGGTTCAGCTGCTGCACCAACCGCAGGTCTTCATTTTACCAAAGGATTGTTAGAACGAATTAAGAATAAAGGTATAAATATTACTTATCTCACTTTGCATGTTGGCTTAGGTACTTTTAAACCTGTGAGTGAATCGGATGTAGAAAAACATAAGATGCATAGTGAGTTTTATTCTGTCAATGAAGAAACAGCAAAGACTTTGAATGAAACGAAAAAAAATGGTAAACGGATAATTAGCGTTGGGACAACTTCAACAAGAACGCTTGAAACAATAATGACTAAATATGGTACCTTTAAAGCAGATAGTGGTTATACAGATATTTTCATTTATCCGGGTTATGAATTTAAAGCGATTGATGGATTAATCACCAATTTCCATTTACCAAAATCAACGCTTATCATGTTGGTATCAGCATTTGCGTCAAAGGGTTTAATTATGAAAGCATATCAGGAAGCCATAAAAGAACGTTATCGGTTCTTTAGTTTTGGCGATGCGATGTTTATTGAGTAGGTGATATTTTGAGTGCAATCAGATATGAATTATTACATGTTTGTAAGCAAAGTGGCGCTAGATTAGGAAAACTTTATACACCTCATGGAGTAATCGAAACACCTATTTTTATGCCAGTTGGAACGCAAGCAACAGTGAAAACATTATCTCCCGAAGAATTAAAAGAGATGAATACGCAAATCATCTTAAGTAACACATATCACTTGTGGTTACAACCAGGAGATGATATTATTAAAGAAGCTGGTGGCTTGCATAAATTTATGCGTTGGGATGGTCCCATCTTAACGGACTCTGGTGGATTTCAAGTTTTCAGCTTAAGTAAATTAAGAAGAATTACTGATGAAGGTGTAGAATTTCGACATCATAAATCTGGGGCGAAATTATTTATGACACCAGAAAAGGCGATCGAAATTCAAAACAATCTTGGTAGCGATATTATGATGAGTTTTGATGAATGTGTAGAATTACCAGCAGACTATAAATATGTTAAAGAATCAGTTGAACGGACCCTTAGATGGGCTGAACGGGGTTTAAAAGCACATAAGGATACTGATAAACAAGCACTCTTTGGAATCGTTCAAGGCGGCGATTTTGAGGATTTACGCGAGTATTCCGCAAGGAAGACAGTCGAACTAGATTTCCCGGGTTATTCAATTGGGGGATTATCAGTTGGTGAATCGAAAGAAACGATGTACCGGATTATTGAAACAACCATTCCCCATCTACCCACTAATAAGCCAAGATATTTAATGGGTGTAGGTAGTGCTGATGCCCTTATTGAAGGCAGTATTAGAGGAATCGATATGTTTGACTGTGTCTTACCAACTCGGATTGCCCGTCATGGAACAGCGATGACTAGTTCCGGACGGGTAGTAATAAGAAACCAACAATATTAGCGGGATTTTTACCCGTTAGATCCTGAATGTGACTGTTACACTTGTAGAAATTACACGAGAAGTTATCTAAGACATCTCATTAAAGCGGAAGAGATGTTTGGACAAAGATTAATAAGTTATCATAATGTGTATTTCTTATTAAAACTTATGGAGAAGGTTAGACAAGCCATTAAAGAAGACCGCTTATTAAGTTTTCGCGATGAGTTTTTCGCGAAATATGGATATGATAATCCCAATAACAAAAGACAATTCTAATAGAAAAGGAGATTAGACATGCTTAATTTAATTTTACAACAAGACTTAACAACCGCAATCATTACTTTCGTCGTGCCACTCGCAATCTTTATTCTTGTTATGTATTTCTTCATCATGAAACCCGAAAAGAAGAAACGCCAAGAAGTTATGGAAATGCAGTCAAAGGTTAAAAAAGATGACAAGATTGTAACTATTGGTGGTATTTACGGAATTGTTGATGAAGTAAAAGAAGATACTGCGACGATTATCCTTGTTAGTGGCGCAAGAATGAAGATTGAAAAGTCTGCGATTAAACGGATAATTAGTGAAGAATAATACAGGAGTTGTAAGGGAGTTACAACTCCTGTTTCTTTTATGCTCTTTAAAAGATATAATTATCTTTCAAATAAAATGATTTTAAGATATAAGGGTATTGGAAATATGTCTTGCTTTTTTTATGTAAAATATGATGTGATTTTATGTGCCCACACCAAATATTATAGAAC
>JAAYWZ010000074.1 GCA_012516175.1 Bacilli bacterium | reverse complement strand
TTTAATAAAATGGATAACCTCATCCTTAATTATAAGTAATGCTTGATTATGTAAATAAATAATTCTCTTAAAATATAATCTTACTAGATGATTATTTTTAAAAACATGGTATTGATTAACAATTGAATAAAGAGAATCATAAGTATTTTGGGGATTATCTTTATATGTTACTAGGAGTTCATTAAGTTTCTTTTTATGATACTTAAGAGGAAATTGAAGACAAAAAGTTAACGTTGTTAAAAGACAGGTAATTGTCCAATAGAAAAACTTAAGGGGGTTTAAAATTAGCAAGACGACGGTGATAATTAAGAAGATAGATGTGATTATGTAGATAATAGTAATACGCTTGTTTAGGATAGTAATTATTTTACTTATAATGTTTTCAAACTCTTGCTTCATGGTTACACCTGACTTTCTGTAAATCTTACTATGTGAATGAGTTTAAATCTTGTAAATCCATATTTTTAAAAAGTAATTAATTATTGATGATACTTTGGAGTATAAATCCTTTTGTCTTAAAGATTAATTCATTAGGTAGACAAATAATTTAATTGGATGATCATATCACCACTAAGTACGCTTAAGATTCTCTCATTTCATCTTAGGATAATCGATCTCGTTCAACATTTGTTGTGGTTTAATACTTCTTTGGTAAGTCTACCTTTACTACTATATCGATTAATTATATATCACTATAAATATCATTACAAACTAAATTGTTAGATTACTAATAGCTTCTATATAGGATTTAAATACTATTATCACATAGTATATATGTATAACATATTTCTTGTTATAACTATGTGTTTTATTGTTTGGTTATATTATATCATACTTTTATAAGTTTACTTAACAATTGGTTTGAAGTTCACGCCTAAACTGCCACCAACACCAGTTGAGAGAATGAACACTAAATACTTAGAAAGAAGATTTAGTGTTAGCTTATCTTCAAATCCTAAGACTTGGATTAACATGAGAATAATTACTATTATGATACCATATAACACTCCACTTACTAAGCCCTTCTTTTGTTTTATATTACCAACTAAGAAACCTAAGATTAAGAATAGTAAGACACCATTTATAAAGAGAAAGACGGACCTGCCAGATATATTTATTACCTGAGTATAAACTAATATGGTGCTTATGGTAAGTATAATTAGCGAAATGATAAACCATACTAAAATTATGAATAAATCCCGTTTTAACATTTGCTTTTCGTCCTTTCTAATCTGGATTAAGTAATAAACTAATTATTACTAATAAAATATATGATTAATAATTAGTATTTAGAATTACTAACGAGGTGTAGGTTATGTTTCAGATGTTCCAAATCATCATTAGAGTAATACTAAGCTACATCATTGTCTATCTTACATTTAGAATAATGGGGAAAAGGGAACTAGGTGAATTAAGTATCATTGACTTAATCGTCTTCTTAATGATTGCGGAAATTATCGCTTTAGCGATAGAAAACCTCGATCGTCCCTTCTTTTACTCAGTAGTAACCATAATTGTATTAGTACTACTACAAAAGGTACTAAGTTATTTAACACTAAAAAATGCGAAGTTAAGGGATACCCTTGAGGGTAAACCATCAGTCATTATCGCAAATGGGAAAATCAATTATCAGGAAATGAAGAAGCAAAATTACTCCTTTGATGACCTTATTTATCAACTACGCGATCGGTCTGTTCGCTCAATCTCCGAAGTCGATTTCGCCATTTTAGAGATTGATGGCACTTTATCGGTATTTAAGAAAGGTGAAAGTCAAATATCACCCCTTCCTTTAATTATTTCAGGTAATATCGTTAAAGAGAATTTTCATTATGTTAATATTACAGAAGAAGAAGTGAAAAATTTATTAAAGGAAAAGGGATATGATGATATAAAAGAGATTTTGTATGCTAATTACGAGAATAATGAGTTATTTATTGTGAGGACGGTTAAATAGTTGTCCTTTTATTTTTTGGAAGTCACCAATATTAAGTGCTTGTAAAATACCTATATAAGTTAATGATAGTAATAATATACTTAGATATACGGGTAAATTAACTTTCTTAAATAGTAAGCCAAGGATAATGGTAAAAGTACCTAATAAAATGCAGTGGATAATGGTACGAAGATTATAATTAACTTTGATATTTTTACATAGGAGATAATAATCATAAAGGGTCACAAAGTAGATACTTACAATAATAGCGATGGTTAGTCCATGGACATTGATAGCTGTTCTTGAGGTTAAGATATATATCAATGATAGTTTAATAAAAGAACCTATTAGCGTTGACATTACCGCATGTTTCGTTTTATTAATCGCATGCAATGTAGATGTAATAGGTTGTTGGAAGTAATAAATTAGAAATAAGGGAGCCATATAGGTTAAGAATCTTGTACCTTCGGTAGTATTAAAGAAGAGTTTCATTAACTCTTTAGGATATAAGGATACAATCACCGTAAATAGCAAACCGATGATAAAGGATAGAAAAACTGATAAATTAAAGTAATGACTGATTTTTACTTGATTACGCTGAGCATAAGCTTCAGATATTGTGGGTATTAAAGGTTGCGATAACGCAAAACTAAAGAAAGATGGAACTAAGAGAAGATTCATAGTATAACCTGTAATTTGACCATAAGTTGTAGTAACTTCAAGATTAGAATAACCAATACTTACAAGAGCTAATGAGAAGATAATTGGCTCAAAAAAGTGGGCGATACTACCGATTAAGCGACTACCTGTCGTTGGTATGGAAATACTCAAGATATCCTTAGTAAGGTTATCATCGATAGTTTCCTTATTACGATGAAAGAGAAAAGTGCTCCAAGGACGCTTATTTTTTATTTTATATAACATATAAACTAGTGAACTAAGTTCGCCTATAGATAAGGAGATTACTACTCCTACTACCGCCATTTCGACACTTATGGGAAGGAGTAGAATGATTAAAACCACACAACTGATAATTCTGATAATTTGTTCAACAAGTTGACTATAACTAGGTATACTCATGTTACTGTAACCTTGTAAATATCCTCTTAAAATACTAGTGAAGGATACTAAGGGAATAAAGATGATTAGAGCCAATAAAGGGAGATAAGTACGCTTATCATTTAGGAGATGGATGGATAAAAACTTCGCAGTAAGTAGGAGAATGATAATTAAAATCGCGCTATTTATGATGCTGATTTTAACCGCATTTAAGACAATAGCGCGATTTTGATGTTTTTGGTTAATATTATTCTCACTAATTAACTTACTAATAGCTACGGGAAAACCTAATTGAGCTAGGGTGATGAGAAGGAGATAGGTCGGCATAACCATCTGGTAGATACCTACTCCTTCATCAGTTAAAAGCCGCGAGATAAGCATTCTATTGAATAAACCAAGGATTTTTACAATCATCCCAACAATTATAACAATAAGTGTTCCTTGAATAAATGTTTGTTTTTTCAACGTTTTCACCTTTTCAAAATGTAGTTTTTCCTATACAATTATAATTATTAAAGTTGTTTTTTATGATAAAAAGGTGATATTAATGTTTGACTCATCCTGCAAATGGAAGCTTCTTTATCCTTTAGTTGTAAAGTCTAAAGAAGATTTATTTACTGTTTTATGTAATAATCGGAATATCAGTGACCCAAAGAAGTTCTTTGCGAATGCGTTAGACTTATATGACCCATATCTATTTAACGACATGGAAAAATGTGTTGAACGCATTGGAAAAGCAATTGAAAATCAAGAAAAGATTATGATCTACGGCGATTATGATGGTGATGGAGTTACCGCTACAGCCATTTTATATAAAACTTTGAAACGCTTAGGTGGAAATGTCCATTTTTATATACCTAATCGCTTTTTGGAAGGTTATGGTCCTAATTTAGACGCTTTTAGCGATATAATTAAAGATGGTTTTTCTTTAATTATTACTGTTGATTGTGGTATTACTGGTCTAACTGAGGGTAAGTATGTAAATGATAGTGTTTGTGATTTAATCATTACGGACCATCATGAAATCCAAGACGAAATACCCTTGGCTTATGCAATCCTACATCCGAAATTACCAACTGAAAATTATCCATTTAAAGACTTATCAGGATGTGGGGTGGCATTTAAATTAGCTCAAGCATTATTAGGGGAAGATGCACTAGAATTAATTGATTTAGCTGCCCTTGGTACTTATAGCGATATGGTTAGTTTACATGATGAAAATCGGTCAATTGTAAAATGGGGGTTAAATCAATTAAAGAATACTAATCATCTGGGATTAAGACTTTTAATCCAAACCCTTAACCTAAAGAAGTTAAATGAATATGCCTTAGGATTTGTGATTGGACCAAGGTTAAACGCACCAGGTAGAATGGATACTGGTAACTTAGCTGTTAAACTGTTAGTTACTGAAGATTATGAAGAAGCTATTAGATTAGTCCACGAAATCGAAGCGTTAAATGATAATCGTAAACTTACGATTGAAAGTAGTATTAATGAAGCTGTAGAAATAATTGAAAAAGAAGGTTTAAATCAATATAATGTCTTGGTTGTTGAAGGTGATAATTTTCACGAAGGAGTCCTCGGTATCATCTGTAATAAGTTAGTTGCTCTATATCATAAACCTGCCATCGTTCTCACAGAATCGCAAGGGATATATAAAGGTTCTTGTCGGAGTGTAGATGATTTCCCACTAGTAGAGAACCTCACTAAGTGTAGTGACCTACTCGAGCAATTTGGTGGTCATAAGTTAGCAGCGGGACTCTCAATAAAAAAGGAGAACATTCCCTTATTGAGGGAGAGATTACATGAACTAGGTCAAGGAGAAGTTTGGCGCTGGGTTAATATCGATTGTGAATTAGATGTGAGTCTAGTTAGCTTAGGTCTTACGCAAGAACTCCAGAAGTTTCGACCCTTTGGAATGAATAATGAGAATCCTTTATTCTTATTAACGGATTGTGAAGTATATGCTTTGACTCCAGTTGGTGGGGATAAACACTTAAAAATCGTCTTAAGAAAAGATGGAAGAATCATCGAAGGTATCGCCTTTAATAAGGGTAATCTATATTATAATATTAGTATCCATGATCTGATTGATGTGGTTGGCACATTTGACATTAATGAGTATAATGGCACTGTGACTAATCAACTTACTATTGAAGATATCTGCTGCAAGCATAGACAAATCTTTGATTGTCGGCACAAGGCTTGGGATTATGAAAATGTCTTTAAAGATAAACAGTTTATCTACTTTGTGAATGATTATGGCTTTACTAATGCCTATAAGTTTTCTCCTGATTTAACTCTAAGTAAGGATGTTGTCCTGATTGATTTGCCTGAAAGCATTACTGACTTAAAATATATTTTAAAACAAAAAGATATTCATAATTTATACTTAATCTTCCGTAATGAGGATTTATTTAGTTCAGAGCATCTATTAACCAGAGATAAATTAGGAAAGTTTTATCAGATACTAAAGAAAGTAGAAAGTTTTCCAATAAATGATTCACAAACAGAAGCATTATTTACAAAAATGGGTTTTAGTAAACGTCTACAAATGATATCATTACAAGTGTTTTTTGAGTTAAATTTTGTTATAATAAAAGATAATAAGATAGTTGTGGTAGAAAGTCCAGAACGAAAAAATTTGACTGATTCAGAAACTTATAGAAGAGTAATTGAACAAGTTGAGTTGAGAGAAAAATTATTACTATCATCTAATGAAGAATTTATTAAATATATTAATAGTTTAATGGAGGAATGAAAATGATTTTAGAAAAGTATATTGCGACTGTACCTGATTTCCCAATCGAAGGAATATTATTCCGTGATATTACACCACTTATGCAAAATGGTGAAGCTTTACGGTACGCAATGGAGAAGTTAAGCGATTATGCAAGAGAAAAAGGGGCAGAAATAATTGTTGGACCAGAAGCACGTGGTTTCTTGTTTGGTACACCAGTAGCTACACTTATGGGTGTTGGTTTTGTACCAGTAAGAAAACCTGGCAAGTTACCAAGAGAAGTAATTGAATACGAATATGATCTTGAATATGGTTCCAACAAGTTATGCATACATAAAGATGCAGTTAAGAAAGGGCAAAAAGTTGTTATCATCGATGATTTACTTGCGACAGGTGGAACTGTTGAAGCAGCGATTAAGTTAATTGAATCATTAGGTGGTATTGTTGTTGGCTGTGCATTCTTAATTGAATTAGTTGATTTAAAGGGTCGTGAACGATTAAAAGGTTATGATGTGTTCTCATTAATCAGATACTAATACTTATAAATTTAATAATTTATTAATAAAAAGTTAAATAAATATTAATAGTTTATTTGTATAATATAAATAATATATTTTAACT
>JAAYWZ010000073.1 GCA_012516175.1 Bacilli bacterium | reverse complement strand
TTATTATATAATATTCATAATAAATTGATAGCTATTTAATTTATAGGTCATGGCATAAATAATTGATAAGGGGGGGAGAACTATGAATAAACAAGAGCTTGTTAAGGCCATGGTTGAAAAGATGCCTGAAGGAACGACCCAAAAACTATGTGAAGCAGCAGTTAATGCTTTTATTGAGTGTGTAACTGAAGCATTAAGCAAAAATGATGAAGTAGTGTTAACAGGTTTTGGTTCTTTCAAAGTTGCTAAACGGGAAGAAAGAACAGGTCGCAATCCTAAGACAGGTGAAACTATGACTATTCCCGCTGTAAATGTCCCTCAATTCCGTCCGGGGAAAAGTTTACGTGAAGTAGTAAATAATAAGTAAAAACTGTAGTTAAATAAAAATTCCTATCAAGTATTTATAACAATATTTGATAGGAATTTTGTTCTTATGGTAAAATATATATAGATGAGGCTTTGATTGACATTATCAAGGCCTTATATTCTTACAAAGGGCTGAGAATAATGAAACATGAATGGATGCGTCTTGATAATGCTGCGAAAATCTATCCACTTATTGAATCAGATCACATCACTACAGTCTTTCGCTTTAGTGCAACGCTTTATGAACCAATAAATAAAGATTTATTATTACAAGCATTAAATAATATCATCCCCCGTTTTCCATACTACAAAGTCACATTACGAACAGGATTTTTTTGGTACTATCTAGAAGAAAACAAGAATCCTTTAGAAGTATACGAAGAAATCGAAGCCCCGTGTCGACGTATTAATCGTTTTGATAATAATGGTTATCTATTTCGTGTATTATATAAAGATAATACAATATCAGTCGAATTCAATCATATTCTCGGGGATGGTACTGCCTGCTTAACATTCTTAAATACTCTAGTTCATCAATATTTAACTTTAAAAGGATATCAAGTCAGTATTAATGAATGGATGAAAGATGTTAATAGTCCTGTAGATGATAGCGAATATGAAGATTCCCACAGTTTAGCTGGTAAGAAGTATTACAAAACCCATAAAAGGAAACAGCACATTGTTAAGCATGTCTTTCATCTAAAGGATCGTTTAATTAAACAAAAATATTTTCTCGTTACTTTTGGCATTGTTGATGCCAAAGAATTAGCGAGTATCGCTAAAAAGTATAACACCAGTATTACTGTGCTATTATCAGCTATTTATCTTGAAAGTCTCTTAGAAATTCAGAAGATGCAAGTGCCTAAACCCCGCAAGCGTCGACCTGTAGCTTTACAAGTGCCTGTTAATATGCGGAAGCGATTATCAAGCAATTCGATGCGTAACTTTTCCTTGTATGTAATTCCTTATTTATTTCCTAATAAGGAATATACCTTGGAAGATATAATTAAAATTGTCGATGACTTCTTTAAAGAGAATGTAGAAATTGATCATTTAATTTCACAAATCGTCCAAAATTATAAAACTGAACGAACAATATTTGTACGGGCCTTACCCTTAGTACTTAAGAAGATTATTACACCTTTCATCTATAAAGAAGTTGGAGCAGATTCTTTCTCTGGTACCCTATCAAATATAGGAATGCTAAAACTTCCAGAGGATTATGAGCAACATGTAGAACAATATACCTTTTTACTCGGACCCTGTCCTCTCACAAAGTGTTCAAGTGCTGTAGTAGGATTTAAAAATAAAGTTTATATTACCTTTGGTAGAAGCATTAAAATACCACGTGTCGAGCAATTATTATTTCAAAAATTAGTAAAACTAGGTCTTAGAGTGCAAATCGAATCCCATGGTGGTGATATTTTATGAAATATTGTATGAAATGTGGCGTTGAAGTTAATGAACAAAAACATCGCTTCTGCCCATTATGTAACACAATCATTCTCTCAGATGCTGAGATTGAAAACCTAACAATGAGACAAATTAAACTTGCCAAATCAGTTAAGTTGAAGAAACCTAAACCAACACCCAAAAAGATTAACCCTAATGTCCCTCCGTTAATCTATTTAATTACACTTCTTGTCGCCATTACCGCCATTATATCTTTACTGGTAATTGATTTTGTCATTGGTTTTAATATTAGTTGGTCATTAATTCCCATCATATCGATAATCTTATTCATCCTCTTATGTTTACCTTTAGTAGTAAGAAAAAAACTGTATTGGTTTTATACCTTTGACACTTTTATTCTAATTGTTTACTTTATTCTTCTAAATATCTTAATAAATCACAGGATTACCTGGTCATTTTATGTTATCTTATCAATCTTATTATTGTGGATTTATATTTCCACAATCTTCTTAAATAAAATTAAAGGATTTATTCTCAAATTAACTTTTATAACCATTTCTACTACAATTTATGTTCTACTTATTACCATTAGTTTAAGCCAAAACAATGTTTTTTCACGCCTTGTTTTACCAATTAACGGATTAGTCTTTATTCTATCAATAATCACGTATATGTTTATTAAAACCTACTACTATAAATGGCATGTAATTGTATCAACAATAACTATTAATACTAGTATCTTATGCATTGGAATCGATTTATTAATTAATAAGTTTCTTACTGATCGTTTCATACTAAAATGGAGTCACTTTGTCCTTATTGTCTTAATACCCTTAACTTTATGTATGTATTATAT
>JAAYWZ010000072.1 GCA_012516175.1 Bacilli bacterium | reverse complement strand
ATTAAGTTGATTATTAGTTAGGTGTTCATAATAAAGAAAGTAAAAAGCAATTTTGTGTCTAAGTGTTTTTTGAGATTTTAGTTTAACCAACTTGTTAAGCTGATGGTAACTTTCCGCGATATGCTGCAAATATTTTTGAAGGATTGTTACATTTTGACTAAGGATATTCAATAGATTTTCTTTAGAAATAAAAAGAACTTCACAATTAGTTTTGGCAACAATATCATAAGGATATAAAGATTCTGGGGAAAATAAAAGGATTTCCCCAAAGATATCGTATTGCTTAAGTTGTCTGATTAATATTCGTGTACCTGCTTCAGTAAGATGTTCAATCTTTACCTCACCCTTGGTGACGATTCCAACATGTTGGCAACGACTACCACTAAGAAATATCACTTGATCTTTAGGATATTTTCGGATGCTATACATAATATTTCCTACTTTTAGCATGCGATTCAGTTCATAAAAGAATTCAAGATGGAATTTTTTGTAAGGAATATTGTTCATTTTTTCACCTACTCAACAAAATTGTAACATATGTGACATTTTTATTCAAGAAAATCATATACAATAATAGTGAAAAAATGAACAAATAAGGAAGGATGTCCAATGAAGAAGTTTGCATTAGTTTTACTTAGTATTTTAAGTATGTTTGTATTAGTTAGTTGTTCAAACAAGCAGAAGGAGTATACTGTTAAAGTTCGCATGCCTTTAGGTGCCCCTACCTTAGGTATGGTCAAGATGATACATGATATAGACAAACTCACTGATTATACTATCGAATATGATGTGGTAAATGGTGCTGATTTATTAGTCAGTGCATTCACCACAAAGTCCCATGATTTTATAATTGCGCCAACTAATGTAGGAGCAAAACTATATTTAAAGAGTTCGGATTATCTATATGCTGCCACACTAACAATGGGCAATCTCTACTTAATTAGTAGTGAAGAGGTAACTCTTGACAGTCTAGAAGGGGAAACTATTCAAGCTATTGGCGGTGGAAGCACACCAGAGATTATCTTGAGAAAGGTAATCGGTGAACGCAATATTAATATTGAATTTGTTGATGCTAGTGTCATAAATAGTGGTTTTATTGCTGGTACTTACAAACATGTGTTAATTGCTGAACCAGCCTTATCCATGGTTAAAACTAAGAAGAGTATTACAACAATCATCGACTTACAACTCGAATATAAAGAAATAACTGGTATTGATCATTATCCCCAAGCAGCGTTATTCGTGAATAAGGAATTTGCGAATAAACATCGTGAGTTTGTTAAGAATTTTATTGATGAAGTTAAGAGCAGTGTTGAGTTTGTGAATAATGAACAAGACATAGCTAGCGAATATTATGAGGAAATCGCAACTGAATTAAATCAAAATATGCCACAAACTGTTATTAAGAATTCGATTCCAGGTTCAAATATTCGTTTCGTAAGTGCTAAAGATTCCAAAACTTTAATAAATACCTTCTTTAATATCGTATTAGAATTTAATAGAGAATTAATCGGTAACCAACTTCCAGATGAAAGTTTTTATTGGAGCGATGAAGAATGAGAAAATTAGGTTGGTATGGTCTTGCAATTCTAATTTTAATCAGTTGTTATGTGCTTGGTAGCGTAATAGTAGATAATGAAGTTATTATTCCAAGTCTAACTAGTATCTTTAATTATATTAAGAGTATTAAAAGAGATACTTTATTAATCAGTGTTGGTAATACACTAGGTAAAACCATGATTACATATAGTTTAAGTATTATCATTAGTCTAACTCTTGCGATTATTGCAACTAAGGAAAAGAGAAGACTAATGATTAAGCCTTGGATGAGTATTATGAAGACTATACCAACCATTGCGATTCTTTTAATCTTAATAATCGCGATTGGTAATGAAAAGACGGTTTATGTTCTCCCAAGTTTAGTAATTATTCCTATCTTATATGAAAATTTCTTAGATCAAATCATTAATGTGGATAAGAAGTTTCGAGAAGTAGCGATTGTGTATCACTTTGATGTTAAGAAGAAGATTAAATATTTATATTACTATCCTTTATTAGAAAGATTCATGCTCTCATTAAAGCAAACCTTTGGTTTATGTTTAAAGGTCATTGTGATGGCCGAAGTAATTGCTCAAGTTAAACATGGAATTGGCGTAATGATGCGACGGGAAAACCTCAATATTGAAACTAGTGGGGTTTTTGCTTGGACTCTGATATTAATAATCATTATCGTGTTTGCTGATTATTTATTAGAGTTATCCTCGAAAAAACTCCTGAAATGGAAGTGTGACGATGGAAATTAAGTTAAGTAAAGCATATGGAAATGTAATTGTTTTTGACGATTTTAATATTGAAGTTCAAGATAATCAGTTAAACTGCATTATTGGTCCGTCTGGTTGTGGTAAAACTACTTTACTTCAATGTATTGCTGGTTTAGCTACCTATGAAGGTAAAATCATTCCTACCACTAATAAAATCGGTTATGTATTTCAGGAGGATCGGTTATTTCCTTACTTAACTGTATATAAGAATCTAGAGATTATCAATGCAAATCAAAGTATCATTAATCAGTATCTTGAGGAATTTCATGTGAGCGATTTACGGGATAAATATCCCTCCCAATTAAGTGGTGGGGAGAAACAAAGGATTGCCTTAATTCGAGCATTTATCGCTGAAAGTCGCTTGATTTTACTTGATGAACCTTTCAAATCATTAGATTATTTTCTTGCTTGGTCATTATGCGAGATGTTAGTAAAACTATATCAAAAGACTAAAAAGACCATGATACTTGTAACCCACAACGTAGAAATGGCAGTCTACTTAGGACAATATATCCATGTGTTATCAAATAAACCTGCTAAGGTTAAAAAGACAATTTTTAATCCGCATGCTTTTCACAAATTTAATGAAGAAAGTCTAAGCTTATATAATGAATTGCTAAATTTAATTAAAGGATAATGTGCTAATTTTTACAAAATTTATGGAAAAAGGTTGATTTTATTCACATTTATAATATAATAAATAGGGATTGAGAATTTTTTCACAAGAGTGATAGAATGAAGATAAAAGCGATTAGCCAATTAATCCAAGGAGAATCCCTTACACCGCTAAAAGAGAATAAAGATTACTTAACTGCATTTGCCTGTGATTTGATGAGTGATTGTCTAGCATTCATCAATGATCCAAACTGTATTCTGATAACTGGTTTAGTTAATGAGCAGTCATTAAGAACCGCAGAAATGCTAGATATCGACTGCATTATTTTTGTGCGAGGTAAATTAATTCCTAAAGAAATAATTGAACTAGGAAAGAAACATAGTCTAACACTCATCTCTACAAAATTGACACTATTTGAAGTAAGTGGCATCCTCTATCAAGCTGGAATAAGGCCGCTACAGATTAGGTGAAATTATGACAGTATCTTTTGAGTTTGCAGTTTATCACGAAGACTATCATAATGCGGGTGTTGCCTCGAGTGAAATCAAGAAGTACTTGACGCAAATCGGTTTAGATCCCCAATTAATTAGAAGGATTGTTATATGTTCTTATGAAGCGGAAATGAATGTCGTAATTCACTCTTATGGTGGGAAAATGGTTCTTTTAATCGATGATAATGAAATTCGCTTAGAAATAGCCGATAAAGGACCAGGGATACCCAATATCGAACTAGCTATGCAAGAGGGGTATTCAACCGCACCACTATCTGCTCGCGAGCGAGGATTTGGTGCTGGAATGGGGTTACCAAATATGAAAAAGAATGCTGATGTATTTGAGATTGCATCTAGTCCTCAGGGGACGGTTGTTAAATTAGCTTGGGTGATTATATGAAAAACTTAGTCGATATTCACAATGAACGCTGTATTGGCTGTACTAGATGTATGCGTAGTTGTCCAATGGAAGCCATAAGGATTGTTGATAATAAAGCACAGTTATTTAAAGAACGATGCATTTATTGTGGTAACTGCATCATTGAATGCCATAAGAATGCTTATAAAGTTTATAGTGATTCTTTCGCTAATTTAAGTAAATATAAGCTAAATGTCGCTATCTTACCTATAGCGATTTATGGCTTATTAAATAATAAGGATGATCTTGGTGGTATTTGTGCTACGCTTAAAGATTATGGTTTCGATGAAGTTATAGAATTATCTGGTATATATGCCTTTATGGTTGATAGAATCCTAGACTATATTAAGAATGATGATAAAACATATATTTTAACGCATTGTCCAAGTGTCACACGCTTAGTAACGAAGAAGTATCCACAACTATTACCAAATCTCTTACCATTTAACCCACCTTTCGAGATTGCGGGGAAGGTTTATCGCCGCTTTTTTAGTGAGAAATACCAAATCCCTGAAAATGAAATTGGTATTAGTTATATTAGCGAATGTTTATCTAACTTCATCGTAATTAAAGAAGACATCGATAATAGTAGTATTGATCAAGTGTTCTTATTAAGCGATTTAGTACGCAATATCAGTTATAAAAAAATCGAAGAAGTGAAAGCTGTAAAGAAGGGTATTTTCTTTGCCAAGATTGGCGCATTTAAATATGTGTCCAATAATCGCGATATCTTAGCAGTCGATGGGATTAGAAATGTCGATACGGTCCTAGAACATATCGACATCAGGAAGATAAAAAATGTTAGATTAGTTGAAGCTTACTCCTGCACTGGTGGGTGCGTTGGGGGTACTTTCATGCGGGAAAACCCCTTCGTCGCAAAATGGCGGGTTAACGAATTTATTAATGAATTATATGATGGAGAAGATTTTGGTATCGCTATTCAACCAGATGATTATTATGCGAATGAAGTAACTAGCGAAGAAGGTGTGTTAACCTTAAGCAATGATTTTCGTGAAGCTATTAAAAAGATGAAACGAATTAACGAAATTTTAACGAATTTACCAAACATTGACTGTTGTGCTTGTGGTAGTCCATCTTGTCGTGCTTTTGCGGAAGATGTGGTTAAAGGATTAAAAACAATTGAAGATTGTCGGATGCGAAAAGGAGGTAACTAATGAAAGTAAGAGATTTACTAATTGATGATTCATTCCGATTAACAGTTGAAGGTAATCTTGACGCTGAGATTACTGGTTGTTACTGTGGTGACTTATTAAGTTGGGTTATGAGTCATATAAAACCGCATCAAGTTTGGTGTACAGTCTTAAGTCATGTGAATATCGTTGCGGTAGCCTCCTTAACGCAAGTTAGTAGCATTATTATTTGTGAAGATGCTCCATTAGAAGAAGCAACTCTAAATAAAGCTAAACAAGAAAGCATTAATATAATCGCTACTAGTTTAACGAGCGCTGAAGTCGCTCGGAGGATTCTGAATGGTTAAGTGCTATTATGATCTTCATATTCATACAGGGTTATCTCCTTGTGCTGATAAGGATATGAGTCCAAATAATATCGTGAACATGGCCCTCCTCAAGGGGTTAGATATTATCTCGATAACAGATCACAATAGTATTAAAAATGTTAAGGTAGTATTGGAAATAGCTGAAGCGACTTCGATCATCGTAATTCCCGGTATTGAAGTGGAAACGCTAGAGGGGATACATGTATTATGTTATTTTCGGAAACTATCCGATTTAGAGAGGTTTGCGGAAGAAGTTGATAAGGCTTTACCAAATATATTAAATAAGGAAGAAATCTTTGGTGAACAATTTATATATAATGAAAATGATTATGTAGTTAATAAAGAAATGAAGATGCTTAGTAGCTCTACCTCATTAAATATTAATGAAGTAGTGAATTTGGTTCATATATACAAAGGTCTTGTAATCCCAGCCCATATTGACCGTTACTCCAACAGTATCATTACGGTCTTGGGATTTATCCCTCCTGATTTACCGATTGATGGTGTTGAAATCAGTAAACAAGCTAACTCACACATCAATCTTGAATATAAAGTTATATGTAACTCTGATGCCCATTTCTTGGGTAATATTAATGAAAGAATTAACTATTTAGAACTTAAGGATAAATCAGTTACTGCTTTCTTTGATTATTTTGGTGATTAATAATGCGAGATATCTCTTTACATATATTAGACATAGCACAAAACTCAATTAACGCTAATGCTAGTTTAATTGAGATTAGTGTGATAGAAACTGATTATGATATCGAAGTAGTAATTCGTGATAATGGTAAGGGAATGACTGAAGAAGAGTTAGCTAAAGCTATTGATCCATTTTATACAACTAGAAAGACGAGAAAAGTAGGTCTAGGACTTTCCTTACTAAAACATAATGTTGAGTTAACTAGTGGTAAATTTGCAATTGAATCTCAATTGAATAAAGGTACAATTGTTAAAGCAACGTTTAATCGGACTTCCATTGATTGTTTACCCCTTGGTGATTTACTAGAAACATTTATTACCCTGATAATCTTACATCCTGATATTGATTTTATCTTCACTCATAAGACATCTATTAAAGATTATCATCTAGATACCCGTGAACTTAAAGCCATATTGAATGAAATAAAAATAAATGAAATACCAGTAATTAATTGGATAAGGGAGGATTATAATGGCTAAGTTAGATTTGAGCAAGGAAAATTTCGCCAAACTGCAAAACTTCATCGATGAAAATCGCAGTGAAACCATGGGTCTCATGCCTGTACTACATGCTGCCCAAGAAATCTTTGGTTGCATCCCGCTTGAAGTACAAAAATACATCGCAAAAGAGTTAAGTATTTCAGTAGCGGATATTTATGGTGTCGTCACCTTTTACTCACGGTTCTCTACGGAACCTGTTGGTGATAACTTAATCGGTGTTTGCTTAGGTACAGCATGTTATGTTAAAGGCTCCCAAGCGATTTTAGATCGGTTTAAGAAAGAATTGGGAATCGATGTTGAACAAACCACTGAAGATGGCAAGTTCACCTTAACTGCTACTCGTTGTCTTGGAGCTTGTGGTTTAGCACCCGTTGTCACAATCAACAATGATGTATATGGTAAGCTGGTCCCTAACGAAGTGCCAAAGATTTTGGCAAAATACCAAAAGGAGGAGTAATATGAAAAAGACAATTGCGGATTTAGAGAAAATTCGAATGGAAGCATTAAAGAATATCGAATTACGCAATTCTAAAGAAGATGTCAGAATAGTAGTTGGTATGGGTACATGTGGTATTTCAGCAGGAGCAAGGGAAGTACTAAATGCGCTTGTTGATGAAATCAGTCGTCGCGAGTTAAAGAATATTAAAGTAGTTCCTACAGGTTGCGTAGGCATGTGCCGGCTTGAACCAATGTTTGATGTTTATAAAGATGGTGAAAAAGTTACTTATGTAGATATGACTCCCGAAAAAGCACGTCAAGTTGTCGTTGAACATCTCGTTAACAATCGGATAATTGAAGATTATACGATTGGTAAACGAGCAGAGGAATAGGAGGGAAACTATGCGCTTATATCGTTCACATGTGTTGATTTGTGGCGGAACTGGTTGTACATCATCACGTTCTAATGAAATTAAACAAGAAATGGAAAAATATATCACTGAATTTGGTTTAGAAAATGAAGTTCAAGTGGTAATGACTGGTTGCTTTGGTCTATGTGAAGCAGGACCAATCGTGATTGTTTATCCAGAAGGGACGTTCTATTCTCGGGTTAAAGTTGAAGATGCGAAACGCATTGTTGAAGAACATTTATTAAAAGGAAGAATCGTTAAAGACCTCTTATATTATGAAGCGATTACCGAAGTAAGCGATACTGTTAAAGCAGTTAATGAAGTTGAGTTCTATGCTAAGCAAATGCGGATTGCTTTAAAGAATTGTGGTGTTATTGACCCTGAAAGTATTGATGAGTATATCGCTGTTGATGGTTATAAAGCCTTAGCTAAAGTCTTAACTGAAATGACTCCGGAACAAGTTATTGAGGAAATCACCAAATCTCGTTTAAGAGGACGTGGAGGTGCTGGCTTCCCTACAGGTAAGAAATGGGCTTTTGCAGCTAGTTATCAAGCTAATCAAAAATATGTTGCTTGTAACGCTGACGAAGGTGACCCAGGTGCATTCATGGACCGTTCAATTCTTGAAGGTACACCTCACTCCGTCCTTGAAGCGATGACCATTGCGGGTTACGCGATTGGTGCTTCTAAGGGATATATTTATGTTCGGGCTGAATACCCCATTGCGGTTAAGCGGTTAAATATTGCGATTAAGCAAGCCCGTGAATATGGTCTTTTAGGTGAAAACATCCTCGGTACGGGTTTTAATTTTGATATTGAAATCCGCTTAGGTGCTGGTGCTTTCGTTTGTGGTGAAGAAACAGCCCTCATTGAGTCCATTGAAGGTAAACGTGGAATGCCAAGAGTCCGGCCACCATTCCCTGCAGAAAAAGGAATTTGGGGTAAACCGACATTACTAAACAACGTTGAAACCTACGCTAATATTCCCGCAATCATAAATAATGGTGCAGAATGGTTTGCGAGCATTGGTACAGAAGATTCCAAAGGTACGAAAGTATTCGCTTTAGGTGGTAAAATTAAGAACACTGGTTTAGTAGAAGTACCGATGGGTACAACTTTACGTGAAGTTATTTATGGTATTGGTGGCGGGTGTCCTAATGGTAAGAAGTTTAAAGCTGTACAAACAGGTGGACCATCAGGTGGCTGCTTACCTGAAAAATATCTTGATACTCCAATCAGTTATTAAAACTTAACACGGTTAGGTTCCATGATGGGTTCTGGTGGGATGATCGTCATGGATGAAGATAACTGTATGGTGGAGATCGCTCGGTTCTATCTCGAGTTCACTTGTGATGAATCTTGCGGTAAGTGTACTCCATGTCGGGAAGGAACATATCGTTTAAGAGAAATATTAGATAAAATCGTTGAAGGCCGGGCAACACTAGAGGATTTAGATAAACTAGAAAGTTTAGCTCATTATATAAAAGACAATTCCTTATGTGGTCTAGGACAAACAGCACCAAATCCTGTCTTATCAACGCTTGAACACTTCCGTGATGAATATCTTGCTCATATCGTTGACAAGAAATGTCCTGCCCATGTTTGTCAAAAACTCCTTCAATATGTTGTCACTGATAAATGTATAGGTTGCGGTAAATGTATTAGTGTCTGTCCACAAGATGCAATTTCCGCGACTGGCGATGTAGCGAATGAACGCACAGGTAAACGTCGTAGTGTGATTAATCAAGAACTCTGCATCAAATGCGGTGCCTGCCTTGAAGCATGTCCACCAAAAATTGGTGCCATTGTGAGAATTTAGGAGGGTTGTCGATGAATACTGTAAAAATAACCATTAATAATCGTGAATATGAAGTACCGAGTAATTATACCATCCTGGATGCTTGTCGGGCTGCCCAAATTGATGTACCAACATTATGTTTCTTAAAAGATATTAATGAAACAGGCGCTTGCCGGATGTGCGTTGTGGAAGTTGAAGGCACACGTAACCTTCAAGCTTCTTGTGTGACACCTGTACGTAATGGTATGGTAGTAAAAACTAATACAACTCGTGTAATTAACTCACAAAAAACTACACTAGAGTTGTTACTAGCTAATCATAATATCGAATGTTTAGTATGCAATCGTAATGGTCAATGTGAGTTACAAGACTTAGCGGAAAGATTCCAGTTAAAAGATATCTATTTCGAAAATTATAAGAAACGTGAACCAATTTATGATGACGCTAGCGTATCAATTGTTCGCGATACTTCTAAATGTGTCCTCTGTGGTAGATGTGTATCGGTATGTAAGAAACAAGCTGGTATGAGTGTTCTAACTTTCATTGACCGTGGCTTTGAAACTCATGTTGGTCCAGCTTTTGATGAAAAGATGGAATATGCTGGTTGTATCTATTGTGGTCAATGTATTAATGTCTGTCCAGTTGATGCCTTAAAAGAAAAACCACATATTGAACTTGTTTGGGAAGCTATAAATGATCCCAAGAAACATGTGGTCTTCCAAACCGCTCCAGCAGTTAGAGCAGCCATCGCTGAAGAATTTGGAAAGGAAATCGGTACTGGTGCTACTGGTAAGATGGTCGCTGCTATCAAACGGTTAGGTGTAAATAAGGTCTTTGATACTAACTTTGCTGCTGACTTAACGATTATGGAAGAAGGGTTTGAATTAATTGATCGTCTCCAAAATGGTGGCAAATTACCAATGTTCACTTCATGCTCACCAGGTTGGATTAGAATCATTGAGCAATATTATCCAGAATTCATACCTAATCTATCTACATGTAAGTCACCACATCAAATGTTTGGTGCCATCATTAAGTCCTATTATGCGAAGAAGATGAATATTGACCCTAAAGATATCTTCGTGGTATCAGTCATGCCATGTTCTTGCAAGAAGAGCGAAATGCACCGTCCAGAAATGGCAGTTAATGGCAATCGTGATGTCGATGCTGTATTAACAACTAGAGAAGTAGCGAAGATGATTAAACAAGCTGGTATTGATTTTAATAACTTACCTGATGAAGATTTTGACCATCCATTAGGAGAGTATAGTGGTGCTGGTGTCATCTTTGGGGCAACTGGTGGCGTTATGGAAGCAGCACTTAGAACTGTAGCTGATGTGTTATCTAATCAAGACCTTAAAGAAATCGATTATAATGTGGTACGTGGTACTGAAGGAATTAAGGAAGCAGAATTAGATATAGCTGGGCATAAGATTAGGGTGGCAGTAGCGCATGGTGGTGCTAATGCGAAGAAATTAATGGATATGATTAAGAGTGGGGAAAAGGAATACCATTTCGTGGAAATTATGGGTTGTAATGGTGGTTGTGTAAATGGTGGTGGGCAACCATATGTTAATGCGAAGACACGGAATAGCGGTCTTGACCATCGCAAATTAAGAGCTCAAGTTCTTTATAATGAAGATAAGTCCAAGACTGTACGTAAGAGTCATTTGAACAAAGATGTCATGAAACTCTATGATGAATTCTTAGGCAAACCAAATAGCCATTTAGCACATGAATTACTCCATACCCATTATCATCAACGCGAAATCTTCCCTACGCAAGAGAACTAAAGTGTTAAAGGGCAGCTTGCTGCCCTTTATTATTATCTAAGTAATATGTGTTAAATCTAAAGAATTGTTTAATAATATTATTTAGACAATTCTAGAATTATGTAATAAAAAAGCGTTTTCGTTTATTGTAACTTTATGTCAATTGATGTATAATAAACTGTGGTAAAAAAATCTAAGGAGGAAGCAATATGGCCAAAGTTTATCAATCCATGGATGGAAATCAAGCAGCAGCATATATTGCCTATGCTTTTACAGAAGTAGCTGGTATTTATCCCATCACACCATCCTCACCAATGGCTGAGTATGTTGATTTATGGGCTTCTCAAGGTAAGAAGAATTTATTTGGTATGCCAGTAAAAGTTGTAGAAATGCAATCAGAAGCTGGTGCTGCCGGAACCGTTCATGGTTCATTACAATCCGGTGCACTTACAACAACCTTTACAGCTTCACAAGGATTGTTATTAAAGATACCTAATATGTATAAAATAGCAGGGGAATTATTACCAGGTGTTATACATGTAGCTGCAAGAACAATTGCGACACATGCCTTGTCAATTTATGGGGATCATTCTGATATTTATGCAGCAAGACAAACTGGTTTTGCTTTCCTTGCGACATCATCAGTCCAACAAGTAATGGATCTTGCTGGGGTTGCACACTTAACAGCAATCAAATCCCGTATTCCATTTGTTCATTTCTTTGATGGCTTTAGAACAAGTCATGAAATTCAAAAAATTGAAGTACTTGATTATGCATTCCTAGATACATTATTAGATCGTGATGCTGTACAAGCCTTCAGAAATCGTGCGTTAACACCAAATCGTCCTGTTACGCGTGGTTCAGCACAAGGCGACGACGTCTTCTTCCAAAATAGGGAAGCACAAAATAAGTTCTATGAAGCAGTTCCAGATATCGTTAATGAATACATGGAAGCAATCTCTAAAGAAACGGGTAGAGAATACAAACCATTCGTATATTATGGTGCTCCAGATGCAACTGATGTAATCGTTGCGATGGGTAGTGTAACTGAAACGATTGAAGAAGTTGTAGACTACTTAAATGCACAAGGCAAGAAAGTTGGTCTCATTCGCGTACATTTATATCGTCCATTCAGTGCTAAATATTTCTTCAATGTATTACCTACAACTGTTGAACGGATTGCTGTACTTGATAGAACAAAAGAACCTGGTTCAGTAGGTGAACCATTATACTTAGATGTTAAAGGTATTTTCTATGGTAAAGAAAATGCGCCAAGAATTATTGGTGGCCGTTATGGCTTATCAAGCAGAGATACAACACCTGCACAAATCATCGCTGTATATGAACATCTCGAAAAAGATGGTCATGATAACTTCACAATTGGTATCGTTGACGATGTAACACATCTATCATTACCTGTTGATGAAAGTATCGATATTAGTGACCCTGCAACTACTGAAGCACTCTTCTTTGGATTAGGTAGCGATGGTACTGTCGGTGCTAATAAGAACACCATCAAGATTATTGGTGATAATACAGACTTATATGCCCAAGCATATTTCGCATATGACTCTAAGAAATCTGGTGGGGTAACGCGTTCTCACTTACGTTTTGGTAAAAAACCAATTCGTTCTACTTATCTCGTAACTCATCCATCCTTTGTATCTTGTTCAGTTGATACTTATCTATATAAATATGATATGTTATCAGGACTTCGCAAAGGTGGTACATTCTTATTAAACACTGTTTATAATGCTGAAGAAATCGTTGAAAAGATGCCAAATCGCATTAAGAAGTTACTAGCTGAAAAAGAGGCAAAATTCTACATCATTGATGCTGTATCTTTAGCACGTGAAATTGGTTTAGGTAATAGAACTAACACGATTCTTCAATCAGCATTCTTCAAACTCAATGAGCAAATCATGCCATTTGCTGAAGCTGAAGAGTTAATGAAAAAATATGCTACTAAGACTTATGGTCGTAAAGGTGAAGCTATCGTTAAGATGAATCACCGCGCAATTGAAGTTGGTTACGAAGGATTAATTGAAGTTAAAGTTGATCCTAATTGGAAGAACTTGCCAGCTGATGATTTAACTGTTGATGGTAACCGCCCAGGATATGTTGCTGAAATTGCTGACCCTGTAAATGCCATTGATGGATACAAGTTGCCAGTATCAGTATTTGCTCAAGAAGAATATGTTGATGGTACGATGATGAGTGGTTCAACGAAGTTTGAAAAACGGGCTATTGCCAACTTCGTACCAAGATGGATTGAAGAAAACTGTATTCAATGTAATCAATGTGCTTTCGTATGTCCACATGCTGTTATTCGTCCTTTCTTAATTACAGAAGAAGAAATGAATAATTCACCTGAACAATTCGTGACCATTACACCAATGGGTAAAGGCTTAGAAGGCTTACGTTATCGCATCCAAGTTTCACCATTAGATTGTACAGGTTGTGAAGTGTGCGTTAACGCTTGTCCAGGTAAAAAAGGTGTTAAAGCTCTACAAATGGTACCAATTGGTGAAGAAATTGAACGTCACGAAGCAGTTCATGCTGATTACTTATTCAATAATGTAACATATAAAGATAACTTATTACCTAAGAATAATGTTAAGGGTTCACAATTTGCACAACCATTATTTGAATTCCATGGTGCATGTGCTGGATGTGGTGAAACACCATATATTAAACTCGTAACACAATTATTTGGTGACCACATGGTAATTGCGAACGCAACTGGTTGTTCATCCATCTATGGTGCTAGCTTCCCATCAACACCATACACTATGAACAAAGATGGTCGTGGACCTGCATGGGCTAACTCCTTATTCGAAGATAACGCTGAATTTGGTTTCGGTATGAGAATCGCTCACGAAACTATTCGTGACCGTATCCAAGCAATTATGGAAGCTAACCTCGATAAGGTAGAACCAGGCTTACAAGAACTCTTTACAAAATGGCTTGAAAACCGTTCATCAAGTGTTGTGACAAGAGAAATCGAACAAGAACTCATTACTGCGCTTGAAAACAGTGCAAATAACGATGTAAAACAAATTCTTGAACTCAAAGAACACATCATCAAACGTTCTCAATGGATTATCGGTGGCGACGGTTGGGCTTACGATATTGGCTTTGGTGGTTTAGACCATGTTATCGCTAATAATGAAGATGTTAATATCTTAGTACTAGATACTGAGGTATACTCCAACACTGGTGGTCAAGCTTCTAAAGCTAGCCAAACTGGTTCAATTGCGAAGTTTGCTGCTGCTGGTAAACCTGGAAAGAAAAAGGACCTTGCTGCGATTGCTATGAGTTATGGTCATGTTTATGTAGCCCAAATCTCTCATGGTTACTCACAAGCCCAAACTCTAAAAGCAATCATGGAAGCAGAAAGCTATCCAGGACCATCCATTATCGTAGCTTACTCACCATGTATCGCTCATGGTATCAAAGGCGGTATGTCTAACTCCCAATATCAAGCTGCTTTAGCTACTGAATGTGGTTATTGGCCAACATTCAGATTCAATCCTCTCTTAGCTGAAGAAGGCAAGAATCCTTTCCAATTAGATTGTAAAGAACCTAACTGGGATAAATACCATGACTTCTTAATGAATGAAACACGCTATGCACAATTACATCAAATTAACCCAGCATTAGCACAAGAATTATTAGATGCTAACATTAAAGAAGCTAAACGTCGTTATGCGATGTACAAACGCTATGCCGCAATGGATTATTCCACTCAAGAATAATTAAATATTATGTGTAAAAAATAGGTTACAAATTTTGTAACCTATTTTTTTACTTTAATAACTTTGACAATTTTACTAAAATATTTTACAATAGAGAGGTGAGTTAACAAGAAAGGTGAGTATGATGAAATATCTAATTATAGTAATCCTCAGTGTACTAATCCTACTAACTGGTTGTAACCTAGATAAGAATACAATAACTACTAAAAAAGCAACAACTACAAAGGAGCTAACAACCACGACAGAAACATCCACTGAAGATGTAGGTGTAACTCCAACTAAAGAACCGATATTACCATCTGTTATTAGTGATAATATGATCCTCCAACAAAATAAACCCATTAGGGTCTGGGGTAAAGCAGAACCAGGAGTTATTATCACAGTTAAGATGATTCGTGATAAGGATCAAGAAATCATATATAATGATAAAATAACTACCGATGCGGAAGGAAACTGGTTGGTTGAGTTTGCTTCTTTAAAAGGTTCATTTGATACATACCATTTTGTCATCAGTGACATCCTCCATGAGATTACGGTTAGTGATGTCGTTGTAGGAGAAGTGTGGGTTGCTGGTGGTCAATCTAATATGGATGTTGAGTTAAGATATATCATTAATGGTCGCTATTATCTGAATACGGCTAATTATGAACATCTTCGAATCTTCTATCAAAAGATTACCCCCTTTGATAATAATAATGCTGATTTTTCATATTACCCTGAATTTGATGTTCAAGGTGGTTATTGGGCTAAAGCCACTAGTGGCGATAATGTTGCGAACTGTTCGGGTATTGGTTATATCTATGCTTTAACATTATATAATCATCTAAATATGCCAGTGGGAATTATTAACTCCTCAAAAGGTGGAAGTAGCATTCATACTTGGATGAGTAGAGAAATCATTGATAAGACATCAGAAGTCAAAACATATGTGCAATCAATTGGTGCTTATAAAACTCCATCAACTTGGAATAATTGGCGTAAAAACACTGCCTTTTGGGAACAAAACTATAATCAAGCATCCGCTATGTATAATCATAAGATTGCTCCACTAATAAACTATAACATTAAGGGATTTATCTGGTATCAAGGTGAAAATGATTGTAAAGTACCTGGCTACTATTACTATGCGTTAAATGCGTTAATTAAAGATTATAGTGAAAAGTTTAGAACACCTGAATTGCCATTTGCGATTATTCAATTAGCTCCCCGCAGTGATATCACTCAAGATTGGTATCCTGACTTCTTATTAACCCAACATCGTGTTGTGAAAGACAACCCAGAAACTCGGGCGATTATTCCCATTCATGATGTTGATTTAACCTGGAATTATGGCGATTACTATGATCGCCAACCTGTTCATCCTTTAGATAAAGCACCTGTTGGTACAAGAACTGCAAAAGCGATGTTGACCTTGATATATCAATATAGTACTGATTATTTAGCACCTGAGTATACCCATCATGAAATTGTAGATAGTGAGGTTCACCTCTACTTTAATCATGCTGAAGCAGGTTTAAAGACTAAGGGTAGCAGCAAGATTAAGATGTTACAAGTAATTAAGAAGAATGGCACAAGAGTAGATGTTACTGGTGTAATCGATGGTAATAAAGTTATCATCAATTATGATAACTTAGCTGAAGTTCAATATATCGCTTATGGTTATGCAGCAATGAATCATGATGCAAATTTATTTAATAAGTTAGATGTACCTGTAGTACCATTTAAAATAAAGTTATAGTAAATTTGATTTACATGGTATCTCCTAATTACTTATAAAATCAAAGATATAGGTAATAATAAAAATGAGTTAAATATTAGGAGGTAACCATGGAAGAATTAAAGATGCAAAATTCCGAACAAGAAAAAGATAAATCAAAAAGCATTGTAGTTGATTATTCGATTGATAAGGATTTACAAGTAAATAAAGATATTCGGGAAGATGTTGAATTAGGCGAAGAGTTTAAACCTGAAAATAATGAAAGAAAAAAGGTAAAAATATATATGCCCTAAGGCAAGAAAATCCTTTTATCATACCGATAAGAGGATTTTTTATATAATTTTATATGATTAAAATTTCACAATTCCTTAGTATATTATTGGAAAAACATTGAGGATTTATGTATAATAAAGGCTAGAGACTTTATAGGAGGACGACATGAAACCGAAACTAGAAATCAAGAATCTCCATGCTAGTGTAGAAGATAAAGAAATACTCAAAGGTGTTGATTTAACTGTAGAAGGTGGTGAGTTCCATGTTATCATGGGACCCAATGGTACTGGTAAATCAACATTAGCTTCTGTAATTATGGGGAGTCCTAAATATACAGTTACACAAGGTCAAATACTATTAAATGAAGAAGATATTACTGAGATGCCTGTCGATGAACGGGCACGTAAGGGTTTATTCTTAGCGATGCAATATCCCCAAGAAGTACCTGGGGTTACCAATTCAGATTTTATCAGAACCGCAATCCAAGCTCGCACTGGTCAAACTATCCCTTTATATCGCTTTATTATGGATTATGACCGGGCAATTGAAAAGCTAAAGATGAATAGTGATCTACCTCACCGCTATTTAAATGATGGCTTTTCTGGTGGCGAGAAGAAACGCAATGAAATCTTACAATTACTAATGTTGAAGCCCAATATTGCGATATTAGATGAAATCGACTCTGGACTTGACGTAGATGCCCTCAGGATTGTTGGCGATGCGGTTAATTCGATGCGTAGTGAAAACTTTGGTTGTTTAATGATTACCCATTATCAAAGAATTCTCGATTATATCAAGCCAGATAAAGTCCATGTAATGATGAAAGGTAGAATCGTTAAGAGTGGTGGCATTGAATTAATCGAAAAGATTGATAGAGAAGGCTATGATTGGATTAAAGATGAATTAGGCATCGAAGATGAACGAGTTATTGTGGAAGATGAGCAATTACGTCCTGCTTTACTTGGTGAATGCGCGACGCGGAAGGCATTAGAATAGCGATTGGAGGAATCTACATGTTTTATGATTCAGAGCTCGAGAAACTCAAGGATAAGCAGTCGGTTCATCTAGACAAGACGCAATATCCGCGCCTTGGTAAGATTAAGATGGAGAGTTTTGCGTTTAATAATATAAATACCACTTTAGTTAAAGAAGAAAAGGTTATTATCTTACCCAATAATATTAGTAGTAGAATTGATGATCAAGAAAACATCGTGGTACTAAAAGATGGTAATATTATTTATACGAATTTAAATGATAATTTTGCTGGTATTAAAGTAAGTAGTTACTTTGATGCTTTAGAGCAAAATGATCAAGAAGTATTAAATATCATTCAGGAACACTTAGCTACTTTTGATGAAGACAAGTTAGTTACCTTAAATAAAATGCATTTAAATAGTTTTCTATATATCAATGTACCCAAGAATCGTGTTATTAAAGATGCTTTAAAGGTTTATGTCATTAGTAGTCGTGACCTTGCCCACGAAACATTCATTAACCTAGAAGCAAATAGCGAATTAACCCTTGTAGAAAGTTTAGAAAGTTTAGGACCAGTTAATTTCAATTATATTAGTGAAACTATCGTTAATGATAATGCGAAATTAAACTACATTGGTATTGACCGTTTAAGTGATGAAACAACTTCTTATATCGGTCGTTATGGTTATGTGAAGGATGACGCTAGTTTAGTTTATGCCTTAGGCCAATTAAATGATGGGAATACCTTTGCTAAGAATCATATAAAATTAATTGGTCGTAATTCTTACGCAGAAAGTAGAAATGTTCTATTTACTGATAAAGATAACACCCATGTTGTTTTGGTAAATATGGAACATTTAGCCCCTTATAGTGTTGGTTTTATTAACAACCATGGTATTGTCAAAGATAAGGGTTATTTATTTGTGGATGGGATCGGCAAGATTCATCAAGGCATGAATGGTTCTAATTCGCAACAACATACAAGCATTATCAACCTCTCTGATAATGCAAAGGTAAATGCCAATCCATTTTTATTGATTGATGAATACGATGTAAATGCTGGTCATGGTGCTGCTATCGGCAAAGTTAATGAAGATCAACTCTATTATCTGATGAGCCGTGGTTTATCAAAACGTGATGCAGAAAAACTCATCATCTATGGATTTTTAACTCCAGTATTAGAATTACTAACATCAGAAAATATTAGAGCAAGTTTTATTAAAACTATTGAGAAAAAATTATCAGTAAGTTGAAAGCGATGATAATATGGATGTACACAGTATTAGGAAGGATTTTTACATCCTTGTTAATAGCGACCTTGTTTATTTAGATAACGCTGCCTCATCATTAAAACCAAAACCCGTTATTGATATGATAAACTTCTATAATGAACGTTTAGGCGTAAACGTTCATCGAGGAGTGTATCGTTTAAGTCATGAAGCAACAGAATTATATGAGGGTGCACGGGAAAAAGTTGCCAAACTCTTAAATTGCCGCTTTGAAGAAGTTGTTTTTACCCGTGGGACTTCTAGTGCCCTTAATTTAGTTGCATCTAGTTTAGGAATGCAAATCATTGAGTTAGGTGATGAGATTATCACATCAGAACTAGAACATCATTCCTCGATGTTACCTTGGCAAAATGTAGCCCGTAAGAAAAATGCTAAACTAGTTTTTGTACCGTTAGATGAGGACAAGCGGATAACCGTCGAAAACTTTAAGAAAGTCTTATCTGATAAAACAAAAGTTGTTGCCTTAAACTATATATCGAATGCGATGGGTTATATTACACCAATTAAAGAGATTATTCGCTTAGCCCACGAAAAAGGGGCAATTGTGATTGTTGATAGTGCACAAGCAGCACCACACATGCCCATCGATGTGAAAGACTTAGATTGTGATTTTCTTGCCTTTTCAGGGCATAAGATGTGTGGACCAACTGGTATTGGTGTTCTTTACGGAAAACACCACTTATTGCAAACGATGGAACCAGTTGAGTTTGGTGGCGACATGATTGATACGGTGGAATTATCCTGTGCAACATTTAAGGAAACCCCTTATAAATTTGAAACAGGAACACCGATTATCGGTGGGGCGATTGGTTTAGGTGCGGCCATCGATTATATTAATTCAATTGGTTATGATTTTATCATGCAACAAGACAATATCTTACGGGATTATATGTTACAGGAAATGAAGAATATCAATGGGATTACCATTTATAATCCTAAAACAGATACAGGTATTGTTTCCTTTAATATTGATGGTGTTCATCCCCATGATGCCGCTACTGTCTTTGATCAAGAAAATGTCGCAATTCGGGCTGGACATCATTGTGCCCAACCCCTCATGCGTTGCTTAAATCAAGTGGCGACTATTAGGGCAAGTACTTATTTCTATAACACTAAAGAAGATATTGACCGCTTTATCCAAGCTATACATAAAGCGAAAGCATTCTTTGATTCATTTATATAGAAGGGGTAAAGAAAATGGCTTATGGAAATCTCGAAACACTATATCGACAAGTAATCATGGACCATTATAAAAATCCCCGCAATAAGGGATTAAAAGGTGATGAATCATTTTATACAGTCCATATTAAAAACCCTACTTGTGGTGATGATTTAACGATTCAAATCAAAGTAGAAGATGGACGTATCACAGAAATCTATCAAGATGGGGTTGGTTGTTCCATCTCGATGTCCAGTGCTTCGGTTATGAGTGAAACAGTGAAGGGTATGAAAATTGAAGATGCGATAAAAGTTATCGATAATTATGTTCATATGGTAAAAGGGGAAGCATTTGACGAAAACCTCGATATGGGCGATGCGATTGTATATCAAGGCGTAAGTCAATTCCCGCAACGCTTCAAATGTGCTACCATCGCGTGGAATGCCCTAAGCAAAGCAATTGAAAAACATTTAAATTGCCCGTATCATAAAGATGAAGAATAAGAGGTGAAAACATGGCAGAAAAAGATACCCACAAGGAGATAAACAGTATTGTAGGGGAATATAAGTACGGCTTCCGTACCGAGACGAAACCCATCTTCGATACTGGTAAGGGTTTAAATGAAGAGGTTGTTAAGTTAATATCAAAAACAAAACAGGAACCAGAATGGATGACAGAGCTCCGTTTGAAAGCATATCAATATTTTAAAGAGGCTCCTAACCCTAGTTTTGGTCCTGATTTAAGCGATATTAACTATGATGAATATACATATTATATTAAACCTACAGAGAAATCAGAAAATCGTTGGGATGATGTCCCTACTGAGATTAAGGAAACCTTTGATAAGTTAGGTATTCCTGAAGCGGAACAAAAATTCCTCGCTGGTGTTTCTACCCAGTTTGAATCAGAAGTAGTATACCATAACGCCTTAAAGGAATTAGAGGAACAAGGAGTAATCTTCCTTGATACCGATACAGCTTTAAAACGTTACCCTGAACTCTTTAAAGAATACTTTACTAAAGCCGTTCCGCCTACTGATAATAAATTTGCGGCTTTAAATACAGCCGTTTGGAGTGGTGGGTCATTCATTTACGTGCCTAAAGGAGTAAAGGTAGAAAAGCCACTTCAATCCTATTTCCGAATTAATTCCGAGCAAATGGGACAATTTGAACGAACCCTCATCATCGTTGATGAAGGTGCTTCTGTTCATTATGTTGAAGGTTGTACGGCTCCCATATACTCCAAGGATTCCCTCCATGCCGCAGTAGTAGAGATCTTTGTTAGAGAAGGTGCTTATTGTCGCTATACTACGGTACAAAACTGGGCTAATAATATTATTAACCTCGTCACAAAACGTGCTATTGTTGAGAAAAATGGTTTAATGGAATGGATTGATGGCAACATAGGTTCAGCGATAAATATGAAATATCCTGCCTGCATCTTAAAAGGTGAAGGCGCCAAAGGTACAACCATTTCCATTGCCTTCGCTGGAAAAGGTCAAAATCAAGATGCAGGAGCAAAGATGATACATTTAGCTCCTAATACCTCATCTACCATTATCTCGAAGTCGATTTCTCGAGGTGGTGGCATTGTTAACTACCGCGGGTTAGTGAATATTGGTAAAAATGCGAAGAATGCGAAAGCCCACGTTGAGTGCGATACGATTATTCTCGATGGTATATCAAAATCCGATACTATCCCGACTAACATCATCAGTACTAGTGATGCTACACTAGAACATGAAGCAACGGTCTCAAAAGTCTCTGAAGACCAATTGTTCTATCTAATGAGTCGGGGTTTAACAGAAGAACAAGCGACGGAAATGATCATCATGGGCTTCATTGAACCATTTGCGAAGGAATTACCGATGGAATATGCGGTAGAGTTAAATCAATTATTAAAACTCAATATGGAAGGTTCGATTGGGTAAAAAAAGAACTGTATACAATCTTTTGTATACAGTTCTTTTGTGATTAAATAGGAAATTTAATATCTTACAAATTATCGGCATTTATAGTAGAATATTAGTGATTGTAATAACGGAGTAGGTTAGTATGAATAAAAAAGCTACAGTAATGATTATCTTCATAACTTTAATATACTTAGTGAACAATCTTGCACACCCCGTAACACCAGAACTTGTAAGTAGTATTGGTCATGGTTCGCTCTTATTAGGAGCGTTATTTGCGACAATGAGTTTTGCGAATTTTGTGATGTCACCCTTTTGGGGACGCATTTCTGACCGGATTGGGAGAAAACCTTGTATTATTATTGGGTGTTTAGGATATGGATTAGCTCAACTAGGTTTTGGGTTTTCGATAAATCCTTGGATTATCATCATCTTTAGGTTAATATCTGGCAGTTTTGTCGCCAGTAGTTATGTAAGCAGTATGGCTTACTTAATCGATGTCTCTGAACCTAAAGCACGGACCCAAGTTATGGCACTTTACACTGCCTTAACGGGATTCTCTTCAACCATTGGCTATCTCATTGGTGGTGTTATTGGTAATCAAGACTACCATCAAGCCTTTATGTTTCAGAGTATAATGAGTATTTTAACTGGTGTTCTTATCTTAATATTTTTAAAAGAAAGCAATAAGGAAGTAAAAGTAAGAGTAAGAAGTAATTTTTGGAAAGACATCCTTCAATACCGCGATTCGTTAGTACCACTTTTATTGCTCATTACAATGATTACTAGTTTCTTTTCAACTGGATTTAACAATGGTTTTAACTCATATATGAAGTTTATTTTAGATTTAAGTCCAAAGTTTATAGGCATCATAATGGCGGTAACAGGTCTAATTGGATTGATAATGAATATCGTTATCTTCCCAATTATCAAAAGAAAGTATAATGATTATAATGTATTAATTATTAGTATCATTTTTATCTCTCTATCTTTAAGTCTTGCGATGTATTTTGAATCAAAAAACATGATCTTCACTATTCTCATTTTAGTTATCTTCTTTGCCTTCCATGCTTTATATAAACCCATTCTCCAAAGTATTATTTCTAAATACGGCCATGCTCATGGTGAAATCATGGGGTTAAATAATGGGTTCATGGCTTTAGGTAATGTTGGTGGGTCATTCTATGCTGGTGCTGTATTTGCGCTTAGTACAGGGTTTACTTTTTATTCACTTGCTTTTATTCTTGTTATCGCATTGATATTACTATTCTTAAAACGTAAGCAATTTGCACAATATGGGTGGTAAGATGAAAAAAGAATTAAGGGAAAAATTCCTAGCACTTCGTAACCAACTTACAAAAAAGGATGTAGAAGAGCGTTCAGATATAATCATCGCCAATATTAAGCGGACCTTCGATTTAAGTAAATATGATACCTTAGCTTTCTATCTACCATTGGGAAATGAGGTAGACTTACGACCACTGATTCAGGAGCTACTAAATCAGGGAAAAACGATTGTATTACCTAAAGTATTAGATAAACATACAATGGCTTTTTTTCCCATTAAAGACTTAGATGATTACCATCTAGGGCGATTTAATGTGATGGAACCTAACAGTAATGAAAAAATGCCTAAGGATGCCATTGAAATCATGTTCATCCCAGGCATTGCATTTTCCTCTAAAGGTTATCGGTTAGGATTTGGAGCGGGATACTATGACCGCTATTTAGCCGATTATCCCCATACTAAAGTGGGAGTATGTTTTGCATTTCAGTTAGTTCCCGAATTACCAACGGATTCCTATGATATCCCCATGGATATAATTATAACGGAAACTCCCACACCTTTGTTCCATGATGGGGATTAGATTCTTTATCAGTAGAGATCTCGGAAATGTGTGAAAGTGCTTCACCAGCCATGGTGTCACTTTCTTTTTTTGTGGAGAGATCACCTAAAGCGAGAACACCAACAAGTTTACCTTCATCATCGACGACTACTAAACGACGAATTTGGTGATCACTCATTAAATGAGCAGCTAAACCTACTTCATCATCTGGCTTAATGGTAATCACATTTGTTGACATGATATCTTCAAGCTTACTATTTTCTTTTTTTCCTTGTGCAATCCCTCTTATGATGATATCTCTGTCTGTGACTACACCAACAGGTGTATTATCATTATTGGTGATGGGGATGAAACCAATCCCGTGTTCATTCATCTTCTTACTTGCATCTAAGATTGTGTCATGGGGTTTTAGAGTTATTACGCTTCGAGTCATGCAATCGGCAACTTTCATTATAATACCTCCTCAAAAATAGTGTTTTCCTGATACCTTTTTCTATACATCATAAATAAATGGTTAGTAGGAGTGCATATAATGGTTTAGAGGAGGGATTCTATGTTTAGAGTAGATCGTATTTTTGTTAATAACAAGCAGTTTTATACTTATACGATTAAACTACCTAAAACAACGTTATTGATTATTGCGAATGATGTTGGTTTTATTAGTTGCCGTGCTATCGATGTTGATGTGTTTGATAGTTTACCCCATTTAAAAGAACGCGGTGTTGTATGTGGTTGCGCTTCTGGTGTTAAAACCATTGAAGAATTACTTAATGCACCTTTAGTAAAGGTTACAGATGCCGCCAAAGAGCGCGGTATTTATGTAGGAATGTTAGTTAGGGATGCGTTAACGAAGCTAGAATGATATGTATAGACGAAGACGAAAAAAACTAACAGTAAAAAAAGTTTGTCTTTTATTTGTTCTATTAATTATATTAGTCTTATTTTTGATTAAAGCATATTTTCGTTCTCCAATTATTGTGTATGCCAGTGAGAAGGCGCAGTTCTATGCCTCGGTGGTTATTAATGATGCTGTCAGTACGAGAATCGTTCCTAATATTAATACTGATAACATTATTACGATTCAAACTCGGAGTAATGGCACCGTTAGTGGCGTTATTGTCGATGTGCATCAAGTGAACTTACTTATTTCCCAAATGGCTAAAGAGATGCAAACTCATCTATTAAATATCCAAAATGATGAAAGCCATGAACTCCATTATTTAACCATACCACTTGGAGTCATCTTTAATAATCCCTACTTAAGCAATTTTGGTCCCAAATTACATATTAAATTACGTATGATTGGTAGTGTTCATACTGATGTTGTCTCTACTGCCAAAGCTTATGGTATCAATAATAGTTTAATCGAGGTAAGTATCAAGACTACTGTTAAGTTTCAAGTAGCGATTCCCTTACAAACTGAGGAAATCACCGTAACAACTTATACTCCCCTATTAATTAAAATAATTCAGGGAAGTATCCCTAATTATTATTTTGTAGGAGGAAGTGGCGTTGTTATTCCCCCAATCGGTGATAATAAACAGGCGGATGAGTAAAAGGAACAATTATATTTATAAATAAACCAAGTTGTGTTATAATAGGCTAAGGTTATTAATGATGATAATAGTCAATGGAAAAGTCTTTGAAATAGTTAAAGAATACCGTGAAGCTTTTAATGAGCAAGTCTTCCGTGAAAAATATACAGAAGCGTTAGACAAATACGATGTAATCGTCGGTGATATTTCCTCGAATATCCTTAGATTAAAGGGTTTTACCACTAAGGATCCCAGTTCTCCCAATTATGTAAAAAACATACCTGATTACATAAATGAGTCCTGTAACTATAATTGTCCGTACTTTATTTTAAAACGGGTCAAAAATGAATAAGGGATTCTTAATTGACCTAGATGGAGTCGCTTATTTAGGAGAAAGAGTGATTCCCACTTGTCGTGACTTTATTAAGAAGTGTAACGACAAGGGTATAAAATTTTGCTTTGTAACTAACAATTCTTCACGGACAACGGATACCATTTATGAACACCTAATTTCATTAGGATATGAACTAACAAAAGAGAACATCATTACTTCGAGTGAAGTTACCGCCAATTACATCGTAAAAGAGAAACCAAATGCCCGAGTATATTTAATAGGGATGAATGGTATAAGGGAAGAATTAGAAAAAAATAATCTTCAAATTGTTGAAAAAGATGCAGATTATGTTGTTATTGGTATTGATTTTGAAATCAACTATGTTAAATATACCAAAGCTCTCCGCGAAATTCTAAATGGTGCTAAGTTTATCTCAACTAATAGCGACCATCGCCTATCAAAAGCCGATGGTGTAGCACCAGGTAATGGTGCTCTTACTAAAGTATTAGAGTTTTCATCGGGTATTGAAGCTCTTTATATGGGTAAACCCCAACAAGAGATGTTTATCTATGGTCTTAAAAAGTTAAATCTGCCTAAGGAACAAGTGATGATGATTGGTGACAATTATTATACTGATATCTTAGGTGCCCACAATTTTGGTATGGAAAGCATCTTTGTGGAAACAGGAGTTATGACCATTAAAGAGATTGAACATTTTCCCATTAAACCCACGATTATTGTCAAGAATTTATTAGAGTTAGATATATAAAAAGTGCTTATTGCGAGAATAAGCACTTTTTTACTAGGTATTGCTAGTGAATAAAAAGTATTTATCTTACTTATTAACATAAAATAAAGTAGGTTTAGATTTACCCTATGTATTTTAGTAGACTTTTTAAAGTATCCGCTATATAATAAAAAGGTACAATGAAAAGGAGTTGTTGTCATTGAGCGATACAGAAAAACTAATCATTGAAATCCTCGGTAAAATTCGTCCTTATATTCAACGGGATGGTGGCGATGTTGAGTTTCTTCGCTTTGAAGATGGCATCGTGTATGTCCGTTTATTAGGTGCATGTGTTGGTTGTAGTGCTGCTGGTTCAACAATTAACGATGTAATCGAACAAATCTTGGTGGAAGAAGTACCAGGAGTCATTGCGGTTGAACAAGTCTCTTAATATGTTTCCAAGTTATACTTGGAAACTTTTTTATAATAGTTTACGAATTAACCGTAAATTGTCCTCGATGATGGGGATATTCGTAAGTATTTTATGAATTCGTTTTTCATGTTCATATCTGATATAATCAAGAAAAGCTTCAAAGAAGTATAAGGGATAACCAATTAAACCGTAAAAGATTTCCCCACGGGGACGATAACTTTTTAAGTAACTGTGGATTTCTGCTTCGGTAAAGTGTTTTTTATAAATTCGGGGGACATTGACAATATCATAAGCTTGTTTATAGTTAAATTGATTCTTTATTAATAATTCTAAACTATTTTCCGCAAGATGTGAAAAATATAAATAGAGGGCTTGAATATAAAGTGGAAGTTGATTATACTTAAGAGAATAGTAATTATTAAATTCATCTAAGAGAACTTCTAAGTCGTAGTTAAAATACTGAATTAGACTAAGTTCTTTATCTTCCATAATATCAATCCCTTCAATTAATTATATGCAGATAGAATAAGAGATATTTGAAAGGTGGATGAAAAAATGAAAGTAGATTATAATGAACTTAAACAAGTAGCGATTGACCTACTAGCCCAAAGAGGTGTTACCTTAGAGGATATCGCTAAGATTACCTTAGAAATTCAAACTCAATATTATGATGATATTACTTTAGAATACTGTTTAGAACATGTTAATCATGTTTTGTCAAAACGAGAAGTCATCAATGCGGTGTTAACTGGTATTAATCTTGATATGATGGCAGAACAAGGTCATATTAAGGAGCCATTACGGTCAATTCTAATGAATGATTATAGTTTATACGGTATTGATGAAGTCTTAGCTTATTCAATCATAAATGTTTATGGATCCATTGGCTTAACCAATTATGGTTATGTTGATAAATTAAAGGTTGGTATCTTAAAAGATATCAATGACAAGAGTAAAAACCATGAACGTTGTAACACTTTCCTTGATGATATTGTGGGTGCAATTGCGGCGGCAGCGGCAGGAAGAATTGCGCATACTAAATAATAATCTTACAGTGTAAAGGATGGAGAGCATGATCAACAAAGCGTTTGACTTAACAATTATTGGGGCAGGACCAGTAGGGATGTATGCGGCCTATTATGCGGCTTTACGGGATTTAAAGGTGAAAATCATTGATGCTTTACCCCATCTTGGTGGACAGTTACAGGCATTATATCCAGAAAAATTCATCTACGATATTCCTGGATTTCCACAAATTAAAGCTGAAGAATTAATCAGTAATCTAAGTACCCAACTTGAAAATGTTAAAGATGCAGTTGAGATTGTCTTAGGTGAACGCGTCGAGTATTTACGAAGAAATGAGGAGTTAAATCTCTTAGAGATTTGCACGGATAAATTATGCCACTATTCTAAAACAGTCTTAATTACTGCAGGTAAAGGTGCTTTTCAACCACGTACCTTAGGATTAGAAAATGAAGAAGAATTTACTAATATCCATCATTTTGTCAATAACATGGAAAACTTTAGAGACAAACGTATCGTTATCTTTGGTGGTGGGGATTCTGCCGTTGACTGGGCTAATATGTTAAAAACTGTAGCGCAAGAAGTAGCAGTGGTTCATCGACGTCATGAGTTTCGCGCTCATGAAAAAAGTGTCCAAGAAATGTTGAATTCTACTGTTAAGGTATTAACTCCTTTTACAGCAACAGCCCTTGAAGGAAGGGCCGGCAAAGTTAAAAAAGTTTATCTAAATAATGTGGAAACGAATGAGACACAAACCCTTCTTGTTGATGAAGTCATTGTTTTATATGGATTCTTAAGCTCACTTGGACCAATCGAATCTTGGGACTTAACTTTAGAAGATCGTGCCTTACTGGTCGACTCAAAACAAGCAACAAATATTGCGGGAATTTATGCTGCTGGTGATGCTTGTATTTACCCTGGCAAAGTTAAAATGATCACTTGTGGTTTTGGTGAAGCTACCATCGCGATTAATAGTATTTATCAATATCTCTACCCCTATAAAAAGACAGTTCCTTTTACTAGTTCGAAGCAATAATCGTCGACTTTATTCGCGATTTTTTTTGTTCAAGGTACGATAATTGCTGGCTTTATGATATAATTTAAGTGATATTAGATATTGAGGTGTGTGATATGGCTTTAATCAAAGAAGGGAGTGTCATCAAAGGTAGAGTAACTGGTATTCAACCATATGGTGTGTTCGTCAGTTTAGGACGGGACTTCAATGGATTGATTCATATCTCGGAATTAACAGATGAATACGTAAAAGACATAAGTGATTATGTTCAAATTGGTGATGTGGTACGTGTTAAAGTTCTCGAAATTGATTATGAAAATAAAACCGCAAAACTTAGTTTGAAACAAGCTCAAAATTATTACACTAGGTTTTTAGAAAACCGCAAAAAGAAAACCAAAGCGATTGAAGAAACACCAAGTGGCTTTGCGAACTTAAAGAACATGGTGGAAAAACTTACAAGCAAAAGGTGATAGCGATGAAAAAGTATGTTAAGTTAGATTATCGTAATGCATTAACTTTTATTAATGAACAAGAAATCTTAAATTATAAGTCCATTGTCCAAACATGTCATTTTTTATTACATGATAAGAAGGGACCAGGTAGTGACTTCTTAGGTTGGCTTGATTGGCCAGAACGATATGATAAAGAAGAGTTCGACCGCATCTTAAAAGCTGCGGCAAAAATTCGTCGTGATTCAAAAGTATTAGTAGTAATTGGTATTGGCGGTTCCTATTTAGGAGCAAAAGCAGCCATTGAAGCGTTAAGTCATCATTTTTATCAATTAAAAGATGATGTTAAAGTCCTCTTTGCTGGGCAAAATATTTCATCTAGTTATCTACATGATTTAATGGATGTTCTTAAAGATACTGATTTCTCCTTAAATGTCATTTCTAAATCAGGTACAACTACAGAACCAGCCATTGCATTTAGAGTATTAAAGAAATTACTTGAAGAAAAGTATGGTAAAGAAGAAGCTAAAAAGCGAATTTATGTTACTACTGATAAAACTAAAGGTGCTTTAAAGAAATTTGCCTCGGAAGAAGGTTATGAAACCTTTGTCGTACCCGATGATATCGGTGGCAGATACTCTGTCTTAACTGCTGTTGGTCTCTTACCAATTGCGGTTATGGGTATTGACATTAAAGAAATGCTTGCTGGTGCATATCAAGCGATGGTTGATTATGCTTCACCATACTTAGAAGAAAATGACAGTTATCTTTATGCGGTACTCCGTAATATTCTTTATAATAAAGGCAAAACGGTTGAACTACTTATAAATTATGAACCCAGTCTTCAATACTTTGGTGAATGGTGGAAACAGTTGTTTGGTGAATCAGAAGGTAAAGACAATAAAGGTATCTTCCCAGCATCCGCTAATTTCTCTACGGATTTACACTCTCTAGGTCAATATATTCAAGAAGGAAGAAGATTTATCTTTGAGACAGTTATTAATGTTGAAGCACCAAAACATGAGTTGGCTATTCAAGAAGAAGCCACTGATTTAGATGGATTAAATTATCTTGCTGGAAAAACTGTTGATTTTGTAAATAAAAATGCCTTTAAAGGCACAGTACTTGCTCATGTTGATGGTGGTGTTCCTAATCTTGTAATTAATTTAAAACAATTAGATGCTTATGGATTTGGTTATTTAGTTTACTTCTTTGAAAAGAGTTGTGCGATGAGTGGTTATTTATTAGGAGTAAACCCCTTTGATCAACCTGGCGTTGAAGCTTACAAGAAAAACATGTTTGCCTTATTAGGCAAACCAGGTTTTGAAGCATTAACAGAAATTCTATCTAAACGTCTAAAGGATTAATTTACATCGTTTATCTCGAAAACATTAACAAATAATAGTAGTAGGTGATAACATGATTATCAAGACTACGATTATTTGCTTAATGTTTTTCTTTTTGTTTAATGTCCAACCAGTTAATAGTGCCCCTGCAAAGAAAATGAATGAATATGTTGTTTATATTGATCCTGGTCATGGAGGTTATGATGGTGGTGCGAAAGCTAATGGTCTTGTTGAGAAAGATTTAAATTTAACTATTGGACTAAGGCTACGCACTTATCTAGAAACTGCTGGTGTCAAAGTTTTGATGACAAGAACTGATGATCGTGACTTTGTGACACCTGGTAATGGCACTAAGAAGAAGCGGGATTTAGATAAGCGGATAGAAATGATCAATAAGTCAGACGCGGATTTGTTTATCTCGATTCATATGAACGCTATACCTGATACGAGATGGCGGGGGGCACAAACATTCTATTATGACAGTTATCCTGAGAATAAGATCTTAGCGAATTGTATCCAAGAAAGCTTAGTTGAATATTTACAGAATACCACTAGAAAAGCTAAAGAAGTAAAAACTTTATATTTATTTAAGAATGTGACTAAACCAGGTGTATTAGTTGAAATCGGATTCCTTTCTAATCCCGATGAAGCTAGGGACTTAAATAACCCACATTATCAGGATAAAGTTGCTTATGCACTCTTTCTTGGTATCATCAAATGCATCAATAATCTTTATATGGACGAATTACTCCCATAAGGGAGTAATTTTTCACTTATGTATGTGAGCTTTATGGGATAATTGTTGCGTTTGGGAGAAAGTTTGCGTTATAATATAAGAAGTTTAGAAAAGGATGATTATTATGAAGAAGTATCAAGTTGAAATAAATTCTTTAGAAGATACCTATAAACTAGCCCATGCTTTAGGAAAACTATTATTTCCCGCCGCTGTAATCTGTTTAGAAGGTGATTTAGGCGCAGGTAAAACCACTTTTACGAAAGGGTTAGGTGAAGCTTTAGGAGTAAAATCAGTAATCAATAGTCCTACATTCACCATTATTAAAGAGTATGATGGGAAATTACCTTTATATCATATGGATGTTTACCGCATTGAAAATGAAAATGAAGATTTAGGATTTGATGAATATTTCTTTGGTGATGGTGTTACCGTTATTGAGTGGGCAAAAAAGATTATGAGCCAATTACCAAAGGAAAGATTAGAGATTTACATTTATGCTGAAGGAAATAAACGAATATTCCAATTCAATCCGCAAGGCGAAAAGTATGAAAATATCTGTGAGGTGCTCAAACGTGAAAAGTTTATTGATTGATACATCGACAGAAGCATTAATCCTTATTTTAACAGAAGATGATAAAGTCATTGATTATCATTATGAAATCATAAAGCGGGATCATTCAACTCTCTTAATGCCTAATTTAGATAATTTACTTGCGAGAAATCACTTTGATATTAGTGAAATAGATCGGTTAATTGTAACTGAAGGACCAGGTAGTTATACTGGTGTAAGGATTGGGGTAACGGTTGCGAAAACCCTAAGTTATGCTTTAAACATCCCTTTATATAAAGTATCTACTCTAGAACTCATGGCTAGTAGTTTTATTGATAAAGGGATGTATATTATGCCCATCATAGATGCTCGTCGTGGAAATGTGTTCGGAGCTTTATATCATGTTAAGCAAAATAGGTTAGTCCCCATTTATCCAGACCAATTATATAGTTTCTCTGAATTATTGGAAAATGTAAAGCAGAATATATCAGAAGATGTTTTAGTTGTGGGATTAGGTGAGGTAAACTTAACTGACACTCAATTTACTTACTTAAAGGTATCAGATTATTTTAATCCTAAATGTGTGTTTAATGTGACATTAACGTTAGTAGATAATGTTCATACTTTTGTCCCTAGTTATAAGCGGAAAGCTGAGGCGGAACTGAATTTAAAATGAGTGATAATGTTTCAATTCATAGAGTTGAAGATGTGAATGATTTCAATGCGATAATGGAAATTGAGAATAGGGCTTTTCTTTATCCGTATCCAATTGATTTATTCATATATGACTTTCAACATCACCCTTATAGTGAGTATTATAAGTTGATACTCGATAATACAATTATTGGCTATTTTGGCATCTGGATTATCTTTGAGGATGTGCAAATAACCACAATAGCTGTCCATCCTAATTATCAGGGACGTGGTTATGGCGATAAAATGATGGAATTTTTAATAAACTATGTAAAGGAATTAGGATGTCGTAATATAACATTAGAAGTACGAGTAAGTAATATTAAAGCTTTAAATTTCTACAAAAAGCATCTATTTGAAATTGTCGGCGTAAGAAGACGCTATTATGAAAATGGTGAAGATGCCTATTTGATGAAACGTGACTTATAAGCATTTGTATCCCGAAAACTAAATTATTTACTTTTTATTGAAAAAAAAGGTGATTTTGTGTAATATTAATATATAGACTGAAAAAGTAGGTGAAACGATGATTAATCCACGGATCTTTGATACCGATGAATTTAATGACCAATATTACTATGATGGTGATGATTTAGGCGCTATCTATACGAAAGAAAAAACTACTTTTCGGGTTTGGAGCCCAATCGCAACGAAAGTAACGTTGTTTTTATATGATAAAGGATATAAGAGTAAACCCTATGACAAAATAAAGATGGAAAAAGACGTTAATGGTACTTGGTTTGTCGAAGTAAAAGATGATTTACATGGGGTTTTTTATACTTATGAGATTGAATCACCGCAAGGTAAGTTTGAAACTATTGATATCTATGCGAAAGCTTGTGGTGTTAATGGCGAACGGGGAATGGTGGTTGATTTAAGTAGAACTAATCCCGAAGGTTTCTTAGAAGATGAAAGACCAACTTTAATTAATACAACTGATGCGATAATATATGAAGCGCATATTCGCGATTTAACAATTCATAAGACCGCAAATGTATTACACCCTGGTAAGTTCTTAGGTTTAGTGCAACATGGCACACGTAGTCCCGAAGGACTTACTACAGGGTTAGATCATCTAATTGAATTAGGTATAACACATGTTCTTTTATTACCAGTGACTGATTTTGGTGCCATAGATGAAACAAAAGATACTCCTGATTATAATTGGGGCTATAATCCTACCAATTATTTTTGTGTTGAAGGCTCTTATTCAACTAATCCCATCGATGGAGTAACTAGGATTAGGGAATTTAAAGAGTTAGTCAAAGCTCTTCACCAAAGCAAGATCCGTGTTATTATGGATATGGTCTTCAGTCACACTTATTTTACTAAAGAATCATCCCTATATAAAACCTTTCCTGGTTACTTTTATCGCATGATTGAAGATGGTAACTTCGCGAATGGTTCAGGTTTTGGGAATGAACTAGCGACAGAACGCCCTATGGTTAGAAAATATCTTGTTGATTGCGTTAAGTTTTATGCAAAAGAATACCATATTGATGGTTTCTGTTTTGACCAAATGGGCTTAATCGATATTGAAACGATGAATCTTATTAGGAGTGAACTTGATAAGATTGACCCCACCATTATGATTTTTGGGCATGGCATCACTAAAGGTGAGAGTATCTTACCAAGAATGAAACAAGCTATTAGAGAGAATATTAAACGCTTACCTAGAGTTGCTGCCTTCAATGATGATGGTCGTGATGGGATTAAGGGTGATCCGCAATACGCTAAAGAACCAGGCTTTGTCAATGGTGGTATTGGCTTTGAAGAATCAATTAAATCTACGGTGGTGGGTGGTATAGAACATCCTGAGGTAAATTATGAAAAAGTTATCTACTCTAAAGAACCTTGGGCTAGTCAACCTAACCAAGTAGTTAATTATGCATCTTATCATGAAAACTTGTGTTTATTTGATAAAATTGCTGAAACTACTGAAGATTTAGACATGAATACCCGCATTAAAATGGCGAAAATGGCTAATGCGATTGTTTTATTAAGCCAAGGTATCCCTTTCTTCATGGCGGGTGAAGAAATGTTAAGGACGAAGAATGGTGATGATAATTCTTTCCAATCACCAGACTTTATCAATCAGATTGTTTGGAATAGTAAATATGACCATTTTGAGCTATTTGAATATTATCGTGGTTTAATCGAGTTAAGGAAAAAACATCCTGCATTTCGAATGACTAAAGCAGAAATGATTAGAAATCATTTGAAGTTTATTAGTTCTCCAGTTACTAATACTATTGCCTATAATATTACTGATAACGCGAATGGTGATAGTTACGCTGATATCGTTGTCATCTTTAATGCGAACTCCAGTGAAGTGAAATTCAGATTACCCCACTTTGGTATCTGGAATATTATTGTCGATGAGGAAAAAGCTGGAACGGAAGTCTTAAAGAAATTTTCTGGTAATGAAGTTATAGTGCCAGAATTATCCACTATGGTCCTATATTCTAATGAAAAGACGGTTGGCGAAATTACTGTTATTGAAAAGGAAAAACCTGATTATCGCAAGTATGCGAAATATGCATTAGGTGCACTGGGCATATACTTACTATTAAAAGGTAGAAAAAGAAGAAAATAAGGCTTGTAACAATAAAGAGGTTACAAGCCTCTTTTTTTTGATAATGCAACTAATAATTATTGGGGAATATTATCAAAATAGTCGATATTTTCGACATATTACTAAGATTTAAAAGATATCGTATTATCGAGTAAGCGATATTTTTTTGTATATTATCTCTTACTTCAAATTTGTCATACAGAATTTCATATAAGGATATGAATTATGAGATGAAAAGCGGTAATCGATTACACACAAATTAGTTTTTGACTTTCATTTTTCCTTATAATAAGATAAAAATTAGGTAAGTGTAATAGGAGAGGATAAGATGAGAAATGCATGGTGGAAAGAAGCCGTAATATATCAAATCTACCCTCGAAGTTTTTATGATTCAAATAATGATGGAATTGGTGATCTTCAAGGGATAATCAAGAAATTAGACTATTTAAAAGATTTGGGAGTCACTGCGATTTGGATATGCCCATTTTATGAATCACCAATGGATGATAATGGATATGACGTCAGTGATTTCTATAATGTCGCTCCTGAGTACGGTACTTTAGATGATATCAAACAACTCATTGAGGAATTACATGCACGTGGCATGCGCTTAATTATCGATTTAGTTCTCAATCATACTAGTGATGAACATCCATGGTTTATCGAATCTCGGTCTAGTGAAAATAATCCTTATCGAGATTATTATATTTGGCGAAAAGCTCGGCCAGATGGTTCATTACCAAGCAACTGGGAATCATTTTTTGGTGGTTCCGTATGGGAATATGATGCGACAACTGATTCTTACTATATGCACATTTTCTCGAAGAAAATGCCTGATTTAAATTGGACTAATGAAAATATGCGTAATGATATTTATGAAATGATTAGATGGTGGCTAAATCAAGGCGTTGATGGTTTTCGAGTTGATGCTGTAGCTCATTTAGATAAAAATATGGGGTTTCCTAATCATCCTACCTTGCCTGGACGGCAATATTCGGGATGTTATTTTGAATTTAGTAATCGTCCAAAAGTTCATGAATATATTAGGGAAATGCGCCAAAAAGCTCTTGCGGGCTATGATATAGTCACAATCGGTGAAGCAGGAGGAGCAACCATCGAAGATGCGTTAAAATATTGCGCATATGATCGAAATGAGTTTGACATGTTGATAACTTTTGATCACTGCTGGGTTGATGAAGATTCAGAAGGATCACCCCATGTTCCTGGTAAATGGTCATATAAAAAACTGGAATTACCATTATTGAAGAAGTCCTTTAAAAAGTATCAAGTAAACATGTATGGAAAAGCTTGGAATACTCTTTATTGGTCTAATCACGACCAACCGCGGGTAGTAAGCCATTATGGAAATGATTCACCTAAGTATCATAATTTGAGTGCGAAAATGTTGGCAACAACGCTTTATATGATGGGTGGGACACCCATCATATATCAAGGTGAAGAAATTGGTATGACTAATGTAGCCTTTGAATCATTATTAGATTATCGAGATGTTGAGATTTTTACTCTTTATCGTGAAACAGTTGGTAAGGGAATTGCCAGTCATGAAGAAATTATGGACCGCATACATAAACGCAGTCGTGATAATGCGCGAACACCCATGCAATGGGATGATTCACCTTATGCAGGATTCTCAAAAGTACAACCATGGATTAGTGTAAATCCAAATTATGTATATATAAATGTTAAAGATAATCTTCAAGATGAAGATTCAATTTATCATTATTATCAAAAATTATTAAAAATTAGACAAAACAGCAAGACATTAATATACGGTAAATTTAACCTTTTCTTAGAAGATGATGAAAATATCGTTATATATACACGAGAATTAGATGATGAAATATATATTGTATTATGTAACTTCTTCGAAAATATTGTTGAAGTGAATATACCTGAAGAAATAAACATAGATAACTTTGATTTAATTATAAGTAATTATGAAGGTCAAGAAATAAGGAGAGAGTTGATTTTAAGACCATATGAAGCATTAGTATATCGAAAAAAAATCGATAATTAATAGTTTTGGATGAAGGGGAGTAAAAATTATGGCTGAAGGGCTAGAAAAAACAAGCAAATTAGTACAGTTAATGAATGTTTTAAAGAAATATAATAACCATAAGCCTTATAACTATACTGTACCTGATTTATGGAACGCTTGGAATTATCAAGGCGAAGAAATGATTAAAACTAGTTCAGGAGAATTAATTGTTAATCCATATAATTTTTATTATGAAGTCATCCGTTCTTATATCTTACCTCAACGCAACGAGAATGTTGATTATAGTAAACCGATCCATCAAATAATTGAAACTAATATTAGTGGTGGCGAATGGATAAAAAAGAGCGTTGTTTATTCGATGATGATTCGTACCTCGACAGCCTGGGATCATGATGGCAATGGTACTTTAGATGATATAAACACATATGGTTTAAAAGATACAGGTACATTTGTAAAGACGCTAGCACTATTACCATTATTTAAAAAAATGGGTATCGATGTCGTTTATATGTTGCCGATATCGAAATACTCTTTAAAAGATAAAAAAGGGGAGTTAGGGTCACCTTATAGTGTATCTAATTTCTATGAGATCGATCCTAACTTAAAAGATCCAATTACGAAAGATGACTTAACTGTCGAAGATGAATTTCAAGCTTTTGTGGAAGCATGTCATATTCTTGGAATGAAAGTGATGATTGACATCATACCCCGAACAAATGCGATTGAAAATGATTTTATAATTGACCATCCCGATTGGTTTTATTGGATTAAGTGTGATGAATTTCCAAACTATTACCCACCTACAGTACCTAGTTTAGGAAAACTCACACCACCGAATCCTGAAGTTTTACATGAAGTATATAAATCAAAATCTGTTAGGGACCATATAAGACGTTTCTCTTATGACCCCAAAACTTTAGACGCTAAAAAATATGAAGAATTAGTTTTAGAATATAAGAAAAATCCTCAAGGAAGTTTTTCAGACTTAATCAAAAAAGAGTATAATATTCAGATTGCGCCAGCCTTTTCTGATCAAATTAATGACCCCCAACCACCTTGGTCCGATGTTACTTTCTTTAGAATGTATTTAGACCATCCTGTTTTAACACAACATGAATTAAAGAAATATTTAAAACCTGGTGAAGATGTACCACCTTATATTCTTTTTGATACTATCAAATGTAACTTATATCAAGGGGAAAAACCAAATATAGAGTTATGGAATACATTATCTGATATTATTCCATATTATCAAAAACGCTTTGGAATTGATGGTGCAAGGATTGATATGGGTCATGCTCTTTCAAGTGATTTGCTAGATATGATTATTAGGAAAGCAAGGGAAATTGATCCAAATTTCTGTTTTATTGCGGAAGAACTTTCAACTGCTAATGCGGAAAAGGCGAAAAATCTTGGCTACAACATGATTATTGGTGATGGTTTCTGGCATGAACCACGCTATAAAGAGCACTTATATGATTTTATTTATCAAGTTCCTAAATTAGAATGCCCTGTTTTTGCGTGTGGTGAGACCCATGATACACCAAGATTGGCTGCGCGGGAAGGTAGAGAAGTGCTAGCCAAAATGCTTACCATTTTAAATATGTTTGTCCCTAATGGTGTGCCATTTATCAATTCTGGTCAAGAAGTTTATGAACCACAACCCATGAATACTGGACTTGATGTTAGTGGTAATGATTTAGATATGTTAGATCCAGATGATCCATACTATGGCAAACTGGCGTTATTTGATCGTTACGCTTTCCACTATTTACATGAAAAGCGTTGGGATATTCCTGATAATCTTGAAAAAGTCGCAAGTATTCGTAAAGAATACTTAGATACAATTACTGATCCTAATAACTTTATTCCGATAAATGTTGAACCAAATAAAAAAGATAGTATTAGTTATGCTCTTAAAGGTGATAATTACTATCTATTAGTGTTTGTGAATATAAATCCTTTTGAAAAAAAGCAAAAACTTGCTTTAATTAATGAATACATAAAAGAAAACCTTTCTTTAATATATTCAAGTTATGATGATATAGATGGCTATCAAGTTAATGATAATCAGAATCTTGTCGTAAATTTACAACCTGGTGAGATTAAAATCTTTAAGTTATATTAATAATTTAGAGAGGAAGTGGAAAGAATATGCTTCAAATATTTCAAGATAAAGATGCCTTTATTTCCGCATTTACCGCAAAACTAGCCAACGATTATCAAGTCGATTTAAAAGACTCTACTCCCTATCAACAATACATGGCATTAGCCTCATTAGTTAAAGAATTAATAATGACTAATTGGGAGTTAACACATAAGACTATTAAGGAAAAACAATTGAAACAAGTATATTATTTCTCAATGGAATTTTTAATGGGAAGATTACTTACGAATAACCTGATGAATTTAGGTATATATAAAGTTGTTAAAGAAGCTTTTGACGAATTAGGGATTAATATTAATGATGTTGAAGATGCTGAAACAGATGCCGGACTAGGAAATGGTGGTTTAGGAAGACTTGCTGCTTGTTTCTTAGACTCATTAGCATCGCTTTCTTATCCGGGTCATGGTGTGAGTGTTCGTTATCAAAAAGGTTTTTTTACCCAAAAATTTGTCAATGGATATCAAGTTGAGTTGCCTGAAGATTGGCTCGAACATGGTTATGCATGGGAAATTTGTAAAGAAGATGAAGCAGTAATTGTACCATTCTATGGTGAAGTTCAAGAAGAAATTGTTAATGGTAAAAAAGTTATTAAATTAGTTAATGCCCAATATGTAAAAGCTATACCATATGATATACCAATCGTTGGTGATAAAACAAAGGCAACCAATACCTTAACGCTTTGGAAAGCAGAACCTTACGGTAAGTATCCCGAGAATATCGATGCAGATGTTTATGAAGCAAGTGTAAGAAAAATCTCCGAGTCGTTATATCCTGATGATTCTACTGATGAAGGTAAGATATTGCGATTAAAACAACAATACTTCTTTGTTTGTGCTGGTTTAAGACGGATTATTATTGAACATAAAAAGACATATGGAACTTTAGAAAATTTCGCTGAAAAAGTAACGTTACATATTAATGATACCCATCCCACATTACTTATACCTGAATTAATGTGCATTTTAATGGATGAAGAAAATTATACCTTTGAGAAGGCTTGGGAGATTACATCAAAAACTTGTGCATATACAAATCATACGATATTAGCGGAAGCTTTAGAAAAATGGCCTGTTCATTACTTTGCGCCATTGTTACCAAGAATTTATCAAATCATTCAGGAAATTGATGCTCGATTTAGAGAAGTACTTATTGATAAATATGGTAAAGATGATCCAAGAGTAAATTCTTTAGCGATAATAAGCAATAACCTTATTCATATGGCACATTTATGTATCGTAGGCTCATTTAGTGTAAATGGTGTGGCTGAATTACATACGAAAATCTTAAAAGAAGTGGAAATGAAAGATTTTAATCAATTATTCCCAAATAAGTTTAATAATAAAACAAATGGTATTTCTCATCGCCGCTGGTTATATCATACTAACCCCGAATTAATGGAATTCTTAAATAAATACATCGGTGAGGGTTGGGAAAGTGACATTAATCGTTTAAGTAAATTAAATGATTATGTTAAAGATGAAACGGTGAAAAAGGAATTCTATTTAGTTAAACAAACACGTAAGCAAATTCTTGCAGATTATATTTTGAAAAAAGAAGGCATTAAAATAGATGTCAATTCTATTTTTGATGTCCAAGTTAAACGACTTCATGAATATAAGCGGCAATTGATGAATGCCTTACATATCATGCATTTATATAATACTTTAAAAGAGGATAAAGAATTCTACGATTCATTTTATCCCCAAACCTTTATCTTTGGAGCTAAAGCAGCTGGTAGTTACTATATGGCAAAAAAGATAATTAAATTAATCAATACGATTGCGGAAAAAGTTAACAAAGATGAAGAAGTCAATAAGAAAATCAAAGTGGTATTTGTAGAGAACTATAATGTTTCGTATGCTGAGTTAATCATGAATGCCGCCAATATATCGGAGCAAATATCTACGGCATCAAAAGAAGCCTCAGGAACAGGAAATATGAAGTTAATGATGAATGGAGCCATTACACTTGGAACCTTAGATGGTGCCAACATCGAAATTGTAAATTTAGTTGGCCCTGAAAATGCGATTATCTTTGGGATGACAGCTGAAGAAGTAACAGCTCATTACAAGAATAAAGATTATAATCCAAGAGATGTTTATGAAAACACCCCCATCTTAAAGAGAGTTGTTGATCAATTAATTAACGGTTTCTTTACGAGTGTTGATCAAAAAGAGTTTATCGATATCTATGATAATTTGATAAACCGTGGTGATTACTTCTTTGTATTAAAAGACTTTGAAGCTTATGCCAAAGCTCAAAGATACGCTAATCAGTTATATAAGAATCAAGATAAATGGTTAGAAATGGCTTTAATAAATATTGCGAATTCATCCTTCTTCTCAAGTGATCGTACAATCACTCAATATGCTGGGGAAATTTGGAAACTTGAACACCTCTCTTTATAATAAATATAGAATAAAAGAGGCCATTTGATATAATCCCCTTTAAGTAGATAGTACAAAGAAAAATGTACTATCCAACAGAAAGGGGATTACATCATTATAGCCTCTTTTATAGTTTTTTTTATTTAAATATTAACTTTACATTTTGCTTAGTTAATTATTTTATCATTTTATCGATTTCATCTAATTATTTATCTTTTTTATTATTTAATTTTTTTAAAATTAAAAATCCATATGGGTTAACGATATAACTAGATTTAATAGTAATAATCTTATCGTTATATACATCGTAGAAATCGCCAACTAACTCTTCATGCATAAGGTTTAAATGTTGATTTTGATTATTGATGACAATATAAAGGGTGTCATCTTTTGTTTGTTTTTTATAGATTAAATGATTCGTAGCATCATTTGTATCTACCCATTTTATATCAAGTTCTCGCATTAGTGGATATGTTTTTCTTAAACTTATTAACCTTTGAATATGTTTAAACATATCTAGGTCCTGAAATTTTTCATCCCAAATCATGCATCTACGGTTATCTGGGTCATGTCCACCTGCTAAGCCTACTTCATCGCCGTAATAAACAACTGGTGTTCCCCCAATAGTCATTTGAAAGACATAGGCTAACTTCATTAATTGTTTTTTGCCTTGGCAGATATTAAGAATTCTGGTTGTATCATGACTATCGAGGAGATTAAATAAATACTCACTAATATTTTTTGGATATAAGCATAAGAGTTTATTAATTTGATTTTTAAATTCAGTAGCTTTTATTGATCTATGACCAAAGAAACTCCAGACGGGAAACATAAACTCATAATTCATCACTGAATGCATTTGGTCTGGCTGTAACCAAGCGTAGGCATCATCCCAATTTTCACCAACAATAAAGAAGTCGGGTTTCGTTTCGTCACAAACTTTTCTAAAGGCACGCCAAAATGCATGATCTACTTCATTTGAAACATCTAAACGCCAAGCATCGATATCACATTCTTTGATCCAAAACTTCGCTACATCAAGCAAATATTCTTTCACCTTAGGATGTACTGTGTTCCATTTTGGCATAAATGGTGTAAACGCAAAGGTATCGTAATTTAACACATTGTTTTCATCATCAAAATGGAAATCTTTAGGATTGCCTTCAAACACAGGAAATCTCTTTATATGAAAGTAATCCTTATATTGTGAGTTTTCACCATTTTTTAAGACATCTTGAAAAAACGGATGATAAAAACTACAATGGTTGAAAACTGCATCAAGCATAACCCTAATTCTACGCTTATGCGCTTCTTTTACAAGTGTTTTCAAAATATTTATATCCCCAAATTGCGGATCAACTTCAAAATAATTCGTTATGTCATATTTATGACTGCTTGGTGATGTGAAGATAGGGGTGAAATAGATACCATTAATACCAAGATTAGCTAGATAATCAAGTTTTTCGATTACTCCTTCTAAATCACCACCAAAGAACATATTGTTTTTAACGTTTTGCACACTTCCCCATTCAAGGACATCTTTTGGGTCGTTTTCTTTATTACCATTAGCGAATCTTTCGGGATAGATT
>JAAYWZ010000071.1 GCA_012516175.1 Bacilli bacterium | reverse complement strand
TTGTATTTCTTATGGTTTGATTTCTATCTCTCAGCACGACACCTAAATCATTTTCTAGAATCTTAATATATTCTTTTGTAGTATTAGGTTTAATATGCGTTCTTTCGCTCAATTGTCCATATACTTTACCAATACCTGGTATAAGGTTCTTTAGATTTGAAATACAACTAGTTGGATTAACTTGAAAGAAATCACCTTGATAATTATGAATTGTAAATATCCATGCTAATTGTTCTATTATCATTCTTTCTAATGCTAATGTTTCAAAATATAAATCAGTTCTTAAACAAAGAATTACAGCTTTAAAAGTATTTTTTAATCGATAATAGGCTGCAGAAGATGCGAACAGACTTGGTATATCTGGTTTATCGATGCTTGTATAGTATTCAATTTGCTTTCCAACCGCTTGTTTAATAGAATGTAATACTTCTATGAATTTAGCTTCTATTTGATAATCTTGATCTAAAAAAAGTGAGATGTTCAACATACCTTTTATATGTCCATTCAACAGAATTTAAACCTAAACTACACGCTACAGCACCAGCATATGTTTTCTTGTAGTATATTTCTGGAAAATAGTAAGGTATACCTATTGTTATAAACGGCGAGCCAAACAAGATAAAATCTTCAAGATTAATATCATTTTTTAATAAGTCATCATACTCATTTGCCAAATTATATCACCTTCATTTCTATTAAGTATAATTACCTAATAGTTAAGGTGTAAATATTAGCAAAAATTATACATATAAATTCAAAATGTTTATTATTACAACGTATATATAAATGTCTGTTGATTAAGCATATATTCACACTAACCCATTATACTTTTCATAAAACTCCAATAATCTTTCAATAACTTTTTGTTTCTTAATCGCCCTACCACCACTAAACCTAGATACAGGTGGCATTATTTTATCAATAGTTGTCCCAGTAGTTCTTAATACTCCATCTCTAAATGCATTATTCATAAACCATTTGGTTTCTTCAGGTTTTAAGTTCTCTTCTATGATAATTTTATCTAATTCTTCATCTTTTTGTTGAATAATGAATTTACGCCAATCTTCTTCAATTACTGAAGTAATAGTTACTTGTTCAATGAATTTTTCAATTAACTCTTTCTTACTTCTTAAATCTAAACTAGAGTTAATAGCCTTATCTATTGAAACAAGTATAGTTTTATCTTGTAAATTAGATTCCTGATATTTAGCTACTAACATTAAAATATAATCAATATTAACTTCAATTTGCTTAATTAACTCAATTTCAAATATTAAATCATCATTAATTACTTCTTTATCAACAGTACGTACCTTACGATATTTTTGATATAAATCAAGATACATACTTTGATAATCTTGAAAATCTCTTTCCGATAAAATTTCTTTACCAGTAAACTCATCAAATGCTGATAAGATGTTTTTTAATTTTAGAATTGCACCATATAATTTTATAAAACTCTTTTCAGTACTTTCACCTATTATAACTTGTCCTAATGAATACTCTGTTTTTAATTCATTAATGAGATCAACATACCCTGGCTTTCGTTCACCATTATCTTCATAGCCATAATAATATTCATCGAAAGTTTTTAATAATACTACGCCACCAGCATCTTTATTTCCAAATAAAGCAATAGCTTCATCAGTTTCTTCTTTTAAATTACGGAAACAAACAATATTCCCAAATGTCTTAACACTGTTTAAAATTCTATTTGTTCGTGAAAATGCTTGAATAAGCCCATGTTGTCTTAAATTCTTGTCCACCCATAAGGTATTTAGAGTAGTAGCATCAAATCCTGTTAAGAACATATTGACTACAATTAGAATGTCGATTTCACGATTCTTCATTCTAAGCGACAAGTCCTTATAATAATTTTCAAACTTATCTGCTGAAGTATCAAAATTAGTATTAAAGACTGCATTATAATCTTTAATAGCTTCTTCAAGAAAATCACGATAAGATTTATCAAGATTATTAACGTCAAATTCTTCATCAGGCAGTAAACCGTTTTCTGTTTCATCATTGGGACTGAAACTAAAGATAGTCGCAATTATTAAATCTTTATTCTTTTCTAGAATTTGCTTCTTAAATTCGTTGTAGTATTTTATCGCCATGGGAATTGAATCAGCAGCAAATATAGAATTGAATCCTGCAAGTCTTCGTGTTTCCCGTTTTTCAATTATCTTTCTCGGATTATATTTATCCCTTTCTTCCCATTTGGCTGTGTAAGTATAATAACTAGTTCTCTTGGTTTTTTGGTCAAAATGATCTAGAACATAACTGACTATTTCACTTACACGTTTAGGATCAGCTAATGCTCTTTCATAATCAATACCGCTAACTAACTTATCTTCAACATTATCAGGTTTCTTAATAGTATTGATAAAATCAATTCTAAATGGTAATACATTTCCATCATTAATAGCGTCAACAATCGTATAAGTATGTAATCTTTCACCAAATACTTGTTCTGTTGTTCGATATAATGAGTTAGTAGGTCTTGAGTTAACAGCGAATATTGGTGTACCAGTGAATCCAAATAAATGATAGTTTTTAAAACTTTTAACGATTGCCTGATGCATGCTTCCGAATTGGGAGCGATGGCATTCATCAAAGATAATTACAACATGTTTTTTGTAAACATCATGTTGTTTATTCTTCCTAATGAATAAATCTAATTTTTGAATTGTCGTTACAATTATTTTATATTCATGGTAATTACCTTTTTCATCGCGATCTTCTAATTGTCTTTGTAAGATTCTTGTTGAGGTATTACCATTAGCAGCCCCTTTTTCAAATCGATCATACTCTTTCATTGTTTGATAGTCTAAGTCTTTTCGATCTACTACAAATAGTACTTTATCTATAAATGGTAAAGAAGCTGCTAATTGAGCAGTTTTAAAACTTGTTAAAGTTTTCCCTGATCCTGTAGTGTGCCAAATATATCCTCCCGCTTCAATTGTTCCTACTTTCTTATAATTAGTAGAAATAATAATGCGTGAAAGGATTCTTTCAGTTGCGGCTATTTGATAGGGTCGCATAACTAGTAACATGTTTTCTGATGTAAATACACAATACTTAGTTAAGATGTTTAGAATAGTATGTTTAGAAAAGAATGTTTTCGTAAAATCAACAAGATCAGGGATTATTTTATTATTTGCATCTGCCCAGAAACTAGCAAATTCAAAACTATTACTAGTTCTTTTACTATTACTTCGTTCATTTTTTACTTGTTCTTTTATATGTAAATTACGGGTTGTATTACTATAATATTTCGTATGTGTACCATTAGATATGACAAAGATCTGAATATACTCAAACAATCCTGATGATGCCCAAAAACTATCTCTTTGATATCTCTTAATCTGATTAAATGCTTCACGTAATTCTATCCCACGACGTTTTAATTCAACATGAACCATTGGGAAACCATTAACAAGTATCGTAACATCATATCTTGTTTCATATTTCCCACCTGGTTCAGTATACTGATTAATAACTTGTAAGGTGTTATTATGTATGTTTCTTTTATCAATCAGATAGATGTTTTTGGTTGTACCATCATCACGATTTAATATTTGAATATGATCAGTTTGGATTTTTCTAGTCTTTTCTACTACTCCCTCATTAGCATTAGCAATAACTTCATTAAAAAAATGATTCCATTCATTATCAGTAAATTGATACTCATTCAATTTTTCCAATTGTTTACGTAAGTTAGTAATTAAGTCCTTTTCAGACTTAATATTTAAATATTCATAACCCTGAGAAACTAATAATTCAATAAATTCTCTTTCAAGTTCAGCTTCACTTTGATACTTACTAGATCTAGCATTACTATCAGGAACATATTCTGCCACAACTGTTGCTTCATCTGTAGTAGCAACTATGTTGTAATAAATCATACTCATACCTACTTGAATGAGAGGAGTTTATCACGATAATATTCATATTGTTTTTGTCTTAATTCTATTTCAGCGGGGATACCATTGGTTAGGTCGTTACATAGAGTTTCGAAACGGTCGAGAATAGCAACGATACGTTTTTGTTCTTCAATTGGAGGAATAGGCACTACATAGTTTCTTATCATACTTAAGTTTAACCCTCCACGTGTACCATCACCAGAGGAAATCTTTCTAAGATTTTGATACTGTGTTTTCAAATAGTAATATAGATAATCGCTGTTTACCGACTCATTAGGCACTACTGCACACAGAGATTGATTTGTACAAAGATTTATTCTTGTAATTGCAACCATACCACGAGTTTTTCCTTGCCCAGCAAGTGCTACGACAACTGTATTAGGTGGAACCATTTTGGTACTACAACTTTCATAACCTAGTTGAGTGATCTTCTTTTCTGTATCATATACTTGTCCTAAATTTACTTCACCAGAACTCATCCACGGAATAGAACCATTATCCCAATATTCTTTCTTACTTGTTAGTGGTGTAGCACCTGTATAGCACTCAGCAACCTCTGATATTTTCATCCATCTTACATTTGAATTATTATCAAATGATAATAGCAAATCCCTATAATACTCATACTGCTTTCTTCTTGCTGTAAGCTCTGCTGTAAGCTCTGCTGTAAGCTCTGTGAAATTGTCCAGAATACGGACAATTTCGTACTGGATAGCTAAAGGAGGTAAAGGAATTGTAAGTTCCTTCGCTATTGTCCAGTGACGATTATAACCTCTTGATGGTATGTTCAAATTAGAAAATGCATAGTAAATATACTTAGTTGATATTTCTTCATCAACAGGTACAAACACTTTAGTTCCACTATCGCCTTGAGCAAATACTTTTTCTGTATATTTAACTACTCTTGTATGATCTCCAAAAATGATACAAGGTAATTTTTGAGGAATAGCTCTTTCATTATCTGTATACCCAGAATAATATGATTGACTTTGATCAATAATTGGTATTTTTCCATCTTTTTTATATTCTTTTTTTGGTATTGTAATCTCTGCATTATTGTTAATAAGAATATCATCAAGTTTAACGTATTCTACACCATTTGGGCATAATCTCTCAATTAACTCATTTAATCTACTCATTTCTCCACCTCAATCTCTGAGATGATCTTATCAATGTCTTCTCTTAAAACTTGTGAACGTGCGACTATTCTCTTTAATTCTTCATTTAATGCAGCTATGTCTATCTTTTCTTTTGTATCTTCTTGTTCAACATAAGTTGATACTGATAAGTTATAATCATTATCCACAATTTCATTGTTTGCTACTAATCTTGAAAAATGATTAATATCTTTTCGATCTATAAATGTATTAAGAATCTTCTCTATATTATCTTGAGTTAACTTATTGCTATTTGTAACCTTAACAAACTCTTTAGATGCATCAATAAAGAGAATCTTATTATCACTCTTAGATTTCTTTAATACCATAATACAAGTTGCTATACTTGTACCATAAAAGAGATTATCAGGTAACTGAATAATACAATCGATGTAATTATTATCAACTAAATATTGTCTTATCTTTTGTTCTGCTCCACCACGATACAATACACCTGGGAAACATACAATAGCTGCTGTCCCATTAGGAGCTAACCAGGAAAGACTGTGTAAGATGAAAGCTAAGTCTGCTTTAGACTTAGGTGCTAATACACCTGCAGGCGCAAAGCGTGGATCATTGATTAAGAGTGGATTGGAATCTCCAGCCCACTTAATTGAATATGGCGGATTAGAAACAATCGCTTCAAATGGTTGATCATCCCAATGAATAGGTTCTGTTAAAGTATCTCCTAATGCTATGCTAAATTTATCATAATCAATATCATGTAAGAACATGTTAATTCGACATAAGTTATAAGTAGTAATATTAATCTCTTGTCCGAAGAAACCTTGACGAACATTTTCTTTTCCTAAGATTTTCGCAAACTTTAACAGTAAAGACCCTGACCCACAGGCAGGGTCATAAACTTTATTAACTTCTTTCTTACCTACTAAAGTTAATCTAGCTAATAATTCTGACACTTCTTGTGGTGTATAATACTCTCCACCACTTTTACCAGCATTTGATGCATACATTGCCATTAAGAACTCGTATGCATCACCGAATGCATCTATTGAATTATTTTGATAATCGCCTAATTTCATTTCACCTATCGCATTAAGCAATTTAACGATTTTTTCATTTCTTTTAACTACTGTAGTTCCAAGTTTATTACTATTTAAATCTAAGTCATCAAATAAACTTTTAATATTATCTTCACTTGCTGTTCCTTGCGCTGATGCCTCAATATTCTTAAATACTTTGGCTAAAGTTTCATTTAAATTATCATCATATTTTGCCCTGGCTCGGACATTTTCAAATAGCTCGCTAGGTAATATGAAGAATCCTTTTGTTCTAACCATATCTTCCCGCGCTTGTTCCGCTTCTTCATCAGATAACTTAGCATAATCAAAATCCTTATTACCTGCTTCCCATTCATCTTTATTTATGTAATTGGTAATATTCTCAGATATGTATCGATAAAATAACATCCCTAGAACATATTGCTTAAAATCCCATCCATCTACACTACCCCTTAAGTCATTCGCGATATTCCATATAGTGCGATATAATTCAGCGCGTTCCTGTTCTCTAAGATTATCTGACATCAACAACCACCCTTTCACATATTTTTTAATGCTACTTATAAATAACAATTAATATTGCTATTAATTATTATAACAACATTTACAATTTGACACAATCCAACCAATGACATAATTTCCTTTTAATATGACAAATATATACATTATAAAAACCACTCAACAGCTACATAAAAACATATGTTGAGTGGTTTTTATTATTTTTTCTAATAATTAATATCATTTCTATC
>JAAYWZ010000070.1 GCA_012516175.1 Bacilli bacterium | reverse complement strand
GTATACACTGTCTTTGTCATAATCATATCTGCCATTAGGTAAAATGTTTACTTTTATTAATCCTTTTTTAACGTATTTTGTAAGAGTAGGTCTTGTTATTTGCAATAATTCTAATACTTCTTTAGATTTCATTATAATCATCTCCTTTTAAGGTGATTAAATCATATATTTATTTGAATATCAATTATTTTTATTATAATTCTTTAATATTCTTTATCAATTTAATTAATTTTAATAACTATATCATGATGGGTCACAAACCTGATTTCTTTTCCGCGATAACCACCAACTTTTATCCCTTTCTTTAGTAAGAGTTCAGGGAAATTACCTGGGAAATTAGTTTTACCATTAATGGTGGCAAAAACCATATTAATTTGTAAGCGGTCGCGATACACTTTAAAACCTGGGAATTCTTCCAGACGGTCCGCTAAATATTTTGCATTTTCATGGTCTATATATAGCCTTTTGGTCATTTCTTTTAATGCAACAATTCCACAAGCAGCTAAAATGCCAGCTTGTCGTAATCCGCCACCCATAAGTTTACGATTCTTTCGGGCTCTATTAATAAACTCTCTTGTACCAACTACCATTGATCCTATGGGGGCGCATAGTCCTTTTGAGAGACAAAACATTACGGAATCAACATACTGGGCAATCTCTTTTACCTCGCACCCTAAACTCCATGCCGCATTAAAAATCCGTGCCCCATCAAGATGAATAGGGATTTGATGTCTCAAAGAAATCTCTCTGACTTGTCGCATATACGCTAAATCGAGTACAGTTCCTACTCCAGTCGCGTTTTCTAAACAGATAAGTCCCGTTCTAGGATAATGGATATCTTCATTTCGAATCGCCTGTTCAATTTTCTCGATATCCATTTTTCCTAAATGACCTTCTATAGAACTTAATTGAACGCCTGCGATAACACTAGATGCGCCGACTTCATACTTTTTGATATGGCAATTTGCTTCTAATATTACTTCATCACCGCGTAAAGTATGGGTTAGGACGCATAACTGGTTACCGAAGGTTCCTGAAGGTACAAATAAGGCTGCTTCCTTCCCCATCATTTGGGCAGCCAATTCTTCAAGTTCATTAACAGTGGGATCATCGCCATAAACATCATCACCTAATGGTGCTTTAATCATCGCTTCTTTCATTTCTTCAGTTGGTAAAGTAACAGTGTCACTCCGAAAATCAATGTATCGCATAATAATCCTCTTTTCGTTTTTTGTCTTGTTACCTACATTATAATTCACTGTTATTAAGTTTACAAGGTTGGAATAATTACTACTAAAGTGCCATAGGGAATTTTATCATAGATGAATTTTGCATCTCCTTCACTTAAGCGAATACAACCATCCGATAACGCTAGTCCCAATCTTCCATCAAGTATTGTATCATCAAAATTGTATAAGACTGAATGAAATAAGTAGTTCTTGTAAAACTGCGTATACCATTTAACTTTAAAATCTTTTTTCCTGTATCCCACACCTTTTGCCTGTACAGTAAACCAACCAGTAATGGTTGGTGTTTCTTTTTTTCCAATGGTCGCAAGCATTTTCCGCTTTATCTTCCAATTATGGTTTTTTCCTTGAAAGATATACACAGTAAATTCACTCAAAACTACCAAGATAAAGTAATCTGTTTTACTATAAAAATCTCTAATATTAACATAGTTTTCGATTATCTCCATAATCAACCTCTTTTTCTCTTGCTAATAAATTATATGAAGATAATAAAAAATACATCGCAATAAACGATGTATTAATCAGTAAATTCGATTATAGTTATTTCTGGTCGAGCAAAAAACCTAAAAGGTAATCCGACAACACCAACACCATGAGAAACAATCGTATGTAAGCGTCCATGTTTAATTAACCCGCTACGATATTTTTGTTTATATTTAGATGGTATTACAGGAGCATACAAACCAAAAAGTGTAATCTGTCCCCCATGGGTATGCCCACTTACCATTAAATCAACAGGATAATCTTTGGCTACTTCCGCATAATCCGGGTTATGCGATACTAAAATGACATAATCATCATTCTCGACATCATGAATAGTCTTGTTTATGTTTGGTAAATCATACATGATATCAGCGATGCCACCTAATTTAAATTTATCATTATTGTATTTTAGCCAATAAGATTCATTGTCTAAACTAATAATTCCTGCCTTTTGCATTGCTTGGAGGACTTTAGCTTTCGCTGCTTCAAAATCATGATTACCAATCACACCATATACACCTAATGGTGCTTTTAAATCTTTTAATATGGAAAATACAGGTTCAATGTACTTTTCTTTTGATGAGACATAATCTCCACCTAGAATTATTACATCAGTTTTTAATGAATTAACGCGCTCAACTACTTTTTTAAGATATCTAATTGATACATATTCGGAATGATGAAGGTCGGAGATAAAGGCAATTCGAAGCCCCTTGAGATTTGGTCTATTTATCTTAACATAATAGGTTTTTAGTTTCATCCATGACTTTTCAAATAGCGCATAAACTACAACGATGATAACCAATGCAAGGAGGAGATAAATAATCCACATATCTTCAACCATTTTTCTAAAATAGTATAATTAATGATTTAGGTAACTTTTAAGAGTAGTCTCGCAGGTCGCAACGATTTTGTCACACTCTTCCCAAGAATAAACTTTTGCGCCAGACGCGAGTTTATGTCCGCCACCGCCAAAGTTTTTCGCAATTTCATTTACTGGAACTAACCGTGAACGTAACTCTACTCTAATGTGGTCGTCATACTCCACAAAGAAACACCACATGGTTATTTCTAAGATATTAGCGAGGGTATTAACACAGTTTGCGGCATAATTAGGGTCAATATTATATTTATCAAGGATTTCTTTAGAAAGCTTCATATATGCGAACCCATTAGGGGTCTTTTGAAAGTTTTCGTAAATAAATCCTTTAAACTTTAGTTCAGCAATTGATTGATAATAAATATCAGCATACAATGCTTGTTTATCAAAATCATATTTATATGCTAAGGCACCATATCGTAAAGTACGACCAGTAACATTATCAAAATAATAACGATCCGTATCAGTAAGTAATCCAGCATATAATACGCGCGCAGCTTCAGTGGTCATTTGTAGACGGTCTTGATTTTGAACATAAAGGTCGATAATCATTTCACAACAAGCTGCATAACTAGTATCAACCCATTCGATATTCGCAAAGGATTCTGTTAAAGGATGATGGTCGATTTTAATTATAGCTTTTGCGTTCAAAAAGCGGCTATCAACAACGCGATTCTTATCACCAACATCAACTAATATCGCTAAGGCTTTTTCATATTTATCATTAGATATTTCATCAAGTTTACCTAAAAATGCATTTCTTCCATCTAAATGTCCTACTGCATAGATTTCTTTATCAGGGTAAGAAGCTTGTAAGATATATTTAAGGCCTAATTGTGAACCAACACAGTCAGGGTCGGGATTAACATGGTGGTGAATAATGATTACTTGATATTGCTCGATTAAATCAATTATCTCTCTTTGAATCATCTATATCACAATCCTTTTTTAAATTCTTTGCATAATTCATCTGCATCTTTAATTATCTTATCAACAGTTTCCCAATTATCCGCAAGTGTTCCACTGGCCCACATATGACCGCCACCACCATATTTTGCGGCTAACTTATTGACAATCGGTCCACGGGAACGGAAACTAGTGCGTATCTTACCTAATCCTTTATCTTCTGTAAAGAACATCCACATGATGATTTCTTTTAAATTACCTAAAGTATTAACTAATCCAGATGCATAATCTGGTGACACATTGAATTTATCCAATAATTCTTGATTTATTTTCATATACCCTAATCCATTTTCGGTATATTCGAAATTATTCATAATATAACCAACAAATTTTAGATCATCAACAGAGCGGAAATATAAATGTGAGTATAGTTCTAATTTATCAAAATCATATTCATATACGATTGCGCCATATCGTAAAGTACGTTCAGTAACACTATTATAGTAGAATCGACCTGTATCAGTAAGCAATCCAGCATAAAGAACACGTGCTGCTTCATTAGTTAAGATGAGTTCATCTTGACTTTGTACATATAAATCAATAATCATTTCACAACAAGCTGCATAACTAGTATCAACCCATTCTAAGTTACAAAAGGTTTCGGTTAACGGATGATGATCAATTTTTATTAACTCTTTTCCCAATTTAAATCGTTCATCATCGATACGTTTAGTATCACCAACATCGACAATGATAACTAAAGCTTCAGGGAATACCTCATCATTTACAACATCAAGTTCACCCATAAATTTAGTACGCTCAGTATGTGTCCCAACAGCATACACTTTTTTATCAGAAAAACTTGCCTGAATCAAGTATTTAAGTCCTAATTGTGAGCCAATACAGTCTGGGTCAGGATTCACATGATGATGAATGATAATAGTATCATATTCCTTTATCTTCTTTAGTATCTCTTTCTGTATCATTTGTGTGAATTCCTCCATTATTAATTTTCTTTTAACATTATATAATAACATACTAACCCAAATATTAGCAACATTATACTTAAGAAAATAGATAATTTAATAGTTTGATATAAGTTCTTTTATAATTATGGTTCTATAATTTTTGGTGTGGGTGAATAAACTCACACCATTTTTGTATAAAAAAAATGAGACATATTTCCAATACCCTGATAGAATAAAGTTTGAACACAAAATATAAAACCAAGGGGTGGAAATATGTCTCACAATAATTGTATCTTATTATCGCTTAATTTGAAAGATGAAAATATCATTTTTAATCAAAATTGTGTCACTTACGAAACTGTTACAGGTTTTAAGTCTCTTGGCTATCACGCTAAACTTACTTATATCCCCAATCATTATGAGAAATGTGGTTGTATTTATTCTAATCGTAATCAGTTCGAAAAAATGGTTTTTAACCTTCTCTTATTACCTTACATAAAGTATCTAATATGAATGCTTATTTAAAACTAAGAAAACAACGTATCCTTTGTCATGAGTGTGGTTCTACCTTTACCCTAAGAACTAATATCGTTGAACCTAATTGTTATATATCTAATAACACTAAGTTAGCTATCGCTCTTGAAGCTTCTGATATTATCTCTGAATGTGATATCGCTAAACGCTTCAATACCTCTCATTCTACTGTTAATCGTATTATTAATAGTTACTATGAAATTCATCATCCTCATCGTCATAAACTCCCAAAATACTTTCCTTCTCTTAATAAGAGAAGAATTAGAATTATGAATAATGACCATAAAAACTATACTAAATTTAAAAACTATTGGCGATTATTACTTAAGAATCGTAATGATTTAGATATCGTTAATTATCGCTATTATCGTTGTTTTAGAGGTATGTTATGTGAAGAAGATGTGGTTAATTATCTTCTTGATCTAAATCATGAACTTAAAAGTACTTATGAACTATATCAAGATATATTAAATAGTATCAAGAATAACGATATTGAACGATTTAATAGTATTATAGATAATATCCAAATCGAATATCCAAATATCTCAAGTTATATGAAGACGTCCATAAAAACAATTAAAGAGAATTATGAATATATTATAAACTCACTTAAGTATAAGTACACTAATGGAGTATTAGAAGGAATTAATAATAAAATCAAAGTAATAAAGCGAGTAGCGTTTGGATATAGGAGTTTCTATCACTTTAAAGTAAGGATTCTAATAGTACATAAACTTAGTAAAATAATTAAATATAAAAAACCAGGTTTAAGCAACACTGCTTAAACCTGGTCTATCAGGTTATTGGAAATTATTCACCAACACTATTTGACAAAGAGCCCAAAAAACAAGGTCTAAGTAAATCTACTTAGACCTTGTATATAAATGGTTCTTTAATTATTCAATCCATTTGAAGTTATCGATTGTGAGTTGTTGGTTACCTGCTGCTCCATTAGCTTTAATTGTTACTGTTACTGTTCCAGTTGCAATTTTGCCTAATGCCTCTAAATCAACTTCAAAAGTATGTACTGTATTATCTGCACCGCTAGCACATTGCTTTTCAATAGTACCAGTATATAATACACCTGTTTCATCTTCTACAATCACTTGATAGTTACGAGTAGCCTTTCCTGTAAATGCTTTACGATATTCAAATGAGAACCATTTTAATCCATTAGCAAAGGTGCCAGTTAAAGATGATGGTTCATCGGCACGACGAAGCATAATACCTTTTCCATTAATGCTATAATCATCATTTGTACCTAGACCTTCATTTCTTGCATGTACATATTGCCATACTACACCATTAACTCCTGTAAAACTACCATCACCATAATCTGCAGTAGCTGTACTATCATCAAATGTTTCAACATATTTTGTTACACTTTGATCTTCTTCAGCTTTAACTGTTACTTCAAATTCTTTTGTCTTAGTTTGACCATTGTATTCAATGGTTGCTGTTAGTATTACTACTGCATCATCTTCACCAGCAGCAGGGCGTGTAACTTTACCTTCATTATCGATAACATTATCGTCGCTGGATTCCCAAGAAATTGTTAATCCATCGATGTTTTCAAATGTGGTTGGTAATGTTAAGTCATTAGTTACTGCTGATAAGTTACCTAAACTTAATTTATAGTATACATATGTTAAGTAATCATAGTCACCGAATTCCATATCATCTGGTTCATTTACCATTAATTGATATGTTGTACTGTAAATGTGTAATGGTGCTGTAACAGTAACTGCTTTTCCAACTACAAATAATGATGTTTCAATGGTTTCAGCAGTAAAACGATTATCTACTCGAATGACGATGGTATCTTTGCCATCTGTAATTGTGACATTATACTGATTGTTGCTTGGAGTAGATACATCCAATATTACTCCAGAAATTGTTACTACTTGAGACATTACATCTGCATTAATTAGTTCATCGATTGAGTCATAAGTAATAACTTCAGGTAATGTAACATCAGTTTCTAATACTTCTACACTATTAGTACCTTTATCAAACCTGATTTGTGGTAGATTATTAAATAAATCAGTTGTTCCTGATACTCTAACTTTATTACCTATAACTAATTTATTATTGTGTTCTGCATTACTACCAAGGTAGAGATAAGTTGCACCAGTTTCATCTTGTATCCATACGTTATTACCAATTTTAAAGGTAACAACACCTTGAACTGTTACAGGAACATTAGTTGCTAACTCTTTAACATCTTCGATATATGAAGAATATCCAAGAACTTTAACATCAAATGTTTTAGTTCTATTTAAGTCACCGATTGATAGAGTTGCAGTTAAAGTAACTTCAGTATAACCATATTCAGAACGAGTAATTGTAACATTACCTTCATCGTCAATGGCAATTACAGCTTCGTTATCACTTTGCCATGTAATTGCTACACCATTAATTAGTTTTGGTAAATTGAGGTCTGATTTAACTTCAGCTGGTAAATTTAATACTGAATAGACAGACTCTATCAATTCTTCTTCATCAAGTTCAACTTCTTCAACATAACTATCTTTAATATATACGACTTGCCATTGTGATTTGGTACTATCATATGCATAAGTATAGACGCTAATCTTAACATATTTGTTGATGTAATCTGCTAAATCACTTATAGCTGAATAATGATGTACATAGAGAATAGTTCCATCAAGATCTTTAATATAAGTATTAGTATTAGTACCTGCTTGTTCTTGATATAATAGACCTTCAATAGTAATGAATTTACCATGATTCTTTCTAATTGTTGGATCATAATCAGCTACTTCTTCGATAGTTGCATCGGTAGCTTCAGGCATTTCATAATCGCCATCTTCTAACACGACGGTAACCTTGATGTTTTGAATTTCTGGTTGATTCTTATAAACTGTAAACTCACCAGTAATTCTTACAATATCACCTTGAGTAATTTTATCTGGTTTAACACCAAGATAAACATATATAGTATGAGTACCGTCATAGAGGAAGTAACCATAATTGGTAGTTCCAATGACTAAACCTTCAACATCAACGATGTCGTCAACTACAGCATTCGCTAATACATTATCAATTGTTTGTAGATTTAGAGCTTTTACGGTAATAGTATATTCTTTTTCATCACTTAAATCTTCAATCGTGAATGTTGCAGTTATTGTTACTTGTACGTCATCTCCAGTTGGACGGGTTACTTTACCATCTTGTGCCAAAACAGAATTAGTTGGAATATTCCATGTCACATCTACGTTACCAATCTTGTTAGGTAATTCGATATCTGTATAAACATTTGAAGGTAATTCAAGAGCTTTCATTGCATCTTCTAGTTGTTGAGCTGCTGGTACTTCTACTTCTTCAATATCGCCTGGAACATTATTATATGAGAAACGCCATACTAGTACTTGCGAATGGAAACTATCAGCAACAACATGGATATTTACAGTCTTACCAATATAATTATTTAAAACGTGCTCGCCACCTTCAACGTCAGTTTGATCCCACAATGTGTAAGTAATATCACCTTGTGTAACTGTATGGTATTGCCCACTCTTACCAATCTTAACATTTTCTAAGCGAACCCATTTCATATGATAATCAGGAAGATATACGTTTGCTTGTTTAGGGAAATCTTTAAGTTCCATAACTACTGGTTCAGGCATTGGTTGATTATTGTCTAATACTTCCCATACCGCATCTTGTAATTGTGGTGCACCATAATATAAAGCAAACTTACCGCTTAATTCGATTAGATCACCAATTTGAACATCAGGTACAGTACTTTTATTGTGGACATAGATAACATCTGTATCATCAGCAATATACATACCTTTATATTGGTCATTTACCTTGATACCGATAACTGTAGCCACTACTGTATATTCTTTTACTGTATCTCTTTCTGCTCTAACAGCGGCAATTTTTGTAACTAATGATGTCCGAGCTTCAACTAAAACTGTAAATTCTTTTGTCTTAGATACTTCACCAGCAGTTACAGTTGCTGTTAATGTTACTTTGACATCTTCTTCACCATATGCTGGACGAGTCACTTTTGCTCTTACATAACCTTCACCCATTGGTGTTTCAGTTACAGTAATGTAGTCAGTATCGCTACTTGCCCAAGATATATTAGCACCATGTCTACTTGTTACTGGTAAAGCAAAGTTGCCTTTAGTTTTGCCTTGATTTGATAAGATGATGATTTCTTTTAATGTTTCATCAACAATTTCTGAATCATACATGAAATCTCTTGCTTTAACAAGAAGGACAAAATCCTTCTTAGCTTCTTCTGTACCAACTTTTAATGTTGCTGTTAAAACAACAGTAATGTCAGCCTCATTATATGCGGGTCTTGTAACTTTACCTGTAGTAGAAATGAATTCAGGGTCGGTTGAAACCCATGTTACTGTAGCTTCACCAACTTTAGTAGGTAAAGTGAGGTCTTGCGTAACATTTTCAGCGTTATCACCTTCTCCGAAAGTAATAGCTAATTGTTCCTTAGCTTCATTTACTTTTTCGGCGGCTGTTTTTGGTAATTGAATAACTTTAACTTTGAATTCTTTTGTTGTTTGTTTTTCATTAATTGTAATTGTCGCAGTTAAAGTAATTTCCTTATCACCTTGGCCATTTGCTGGTCTAGTTACTTTACCGTCATTGGCAATAATACTAGTATTACTTGAAGACCAAGTAATAGTTGCACCATGCTTACCAACGGTTACTAAGGTGATATTTTTAGTAACTGATTCAGCACTATCGCCAGTTTGGAATGTGATGGTTAAAGCATCTTTGGCTTCTTTTAATAATTCATCGGTATTATCTTTTTGGCAGCTAGCTACCACAATAGCCATCAGAATTACTAAAAGAAAACTAAATATCTTCTTCATCCGCCTTTATTCTCCTTTTCTATACTTAATTTTTTATTTTTTTACACCACAAGTAGGGCAATCTGGATCTATTTCTCCCCATATACGTCTAAGCGTAAAGCGTGTCTTATATTCAGCATCAAAAAATTCTTGGTAGTACTTCGCTGTTTTAGGTAAGTTAAATTGGCTATAAGCCTCTTCTACAAGCTCAAGATTTAATAAACGACCATTATACCATACATAAGCTAAGTAGCGTTCATAAGTATCAAGTCTTGCCATTTTAGGGTCTGCTTCTAAAACTAATGTAACGCCTTGACCACTTAACTTACTACAAGTAAATTCTTTTGCGGCTTTACCCCATTGTTGCATACCACCCAGTTCTGTGGACTCAGGAGTATCGACACCTAAAAATCGCACAGAAATGTTAGTATAAGAGTTAGTCTCTGGGTTATAAACATTGAAACTGGCTGTATCACCATCAACACATCTTTCTAGAGTGACAATTCCTACTCCATCTCTGATAAAATTTTTTCCTTCATACTCAAAATCAATTTTGAGATTGTCAGTGTATCGCGTATCAATATCAATTGGAACAATAACAACCTTACGTTCAACAGTTGTATTATTATTAGCCTTATCTGTTACAGAATAGCGAACATAATATGTTGTTAGTTCTTTTGTATCAATTTTATCAATACGATTCTTATTTGCATCGAGAATAATGATTTTTATTTTATCAGTGATATCAATATCATTATCTTTGGCTTCTACTCCTGCAAGTGGATCAAACTCTGAATTCCAGGGAATCTCGATATCTTCTACACCAGTAAGTACTGGTGCTTCATTATCTTCTACTTGAGTTGGTCCATCTGAGAAATAAACTTCAATAGTTGTCCCGACGGCTACCGCACTTCCTGGTTGAAGATTATTGCCGTACCTAATAAACTCATTCTTAGGTATGGTATTATGAGATTCATTTTTTATTGATACATAGACCTTATTAATATCAATTACATCAGTATAATTAAACACTGTTTTACCTGTTAAATCAGGTAAGATGTATTGTTCAACAGTCGTTGTTTTAGATGTGTTACATGCTGAGAGCACCCAGCATGTAACACAAAGTGAGATTACTACAACTAGGGTTTTAAGGGTTTTCATCATCTTAGAATTCCTTTTAATTCATCAATAGCTTCTTTGATAGCTTGTTGTGGAGGTATTTTACCTACGATAATCTTATCAAACATGAGTTCAACTTCTTTACGAACGTCTGAACTACCTATGAAGGCAGGGTCAACGAACATGTAATTTCTTTGTTGATATGCCGCATTAGCAGCCATCGAAATATATTTTAAGTCACGAATTTCATTTTGGATATCGGTAGCGGTTGGATTCTTACCTTCATTAGCAGGTTTACTTCTAAAGCGATCTTCAGCTAATTGTTTTAATTCGTCAGAATTTTGATATGCTTCACTAAATTCTAAGAATTTTTGATATGTTTCCGAATTAACACCAGATTCTCTTACTGGTAAGTAACCAGACTTCATTGCCCAGTCAACTGTTACATCTTTACTTGTTAAATATTTAATGAATAACCAAGCAGCTAGTTTTTCTTGTGGAGTAGCACTCTTCATAATCATGACGTTAGTACCTTGTTGAATAACCGCTTTATTTTCTTCATCTTTATAAGGAATTGGTGCAACACCAATTTCAAATGCTCCAGTTTTTGGTACGTTATAAGTAATACCAGCTATAGAACCAACAGTCATGAATACTTTATTTTGAATGAACATTTCACTTGCGTAATCTTGTTCCCATTCTTTTGGTAATGTGAAATAATTATTATTATGGAGATTTACGAAGTAGTCAATCATTTCAATTACTTTTTCATCATTTTCAAAGTTAAGGACGGGTTTCCCATCAGCACCTATTGATGTGTAAACACCACCCCATTGTCTTGTTAGGGTAATAAATGCGTTTGCTGAAGAGTCATAAGCAAAGGCATATACATCATCAGCAGTTTCGTTTTGCTTAATCACTTGAGCAACTTGAGCTACTTCAGCCCAGGTCTTAGGTACTGTTAAATCTTTTTGCGTAAAGTAAGTCTTATTGTAAATAAATACTTCAGTAGATTTGTTAAATGGTAAACCATATAATGTTTCTGCTTCATCATAGCCCTTATTTTCAGCAATATATGCTGGAATGAAATCGTTTAAGTCTAAGCCCCATTTTACATGATTAACATAAGGATCTAATGGTTCAACTGCAGCAGCATCTAAATAGTTGGCAACATGGTCAGGATAACCAATTACCATTGTTGGTAATTTACCAGCAACGATTGATGATGTAACTTTACTTAATAAGCCATCATAGTCACCTTGACCGGCTAATTCAATAGTAATATTAGGATATTCTTTTTGGAAATCATCTGCATATTTTCTGATAAAGGATTCTTTATCTGAACCGAAAGCATGCCAGAAGGTAACAGTGATTGGTTGAGAAGTTAATTCATTTGGAATTGCTGATTCGAGAATTTCGAGAATTACTGTATCACTAGCTACTGCACCATGGCTATCTCTAGCAGTAACGATTAAAGTGTAACTGCCAGGTTTTGTGTAATCTATTTCTTTGCCACCATCTACAGTATAGGTAATTTCTACTTCATCACCTTCATCAACATCTTCTGCTTCTGCTCCTTCAATTGGATTAAATTTTGAAGGATCGCTACCTAGATAGAAGCGAACGATTTTCTTCAAGTAGATGAAACGAGGTGGATTATTACCAGTAGTAGTGTCAACGACAGTCAATTTGATTGATACTTCTGCTCTTAATCCTTGTGAGTCCACTGCATAAAGTTTGAAACTATGTGTACCTACAACATTTACATTGTATGAACCTTCAATTTTTACTTCGATTTGTCCATCTTCAGGGTCAATTGCTACGACACCACTTAGTGGATCATAATCTTCACCTTTATTGATGGTTACTTCGGTTTGTGCTCCTTGAATTACTGGTGGTTGATTACGCTTTTTGGCGCATCCAACAATAGCGATAATAACCATTAATGTTAAGAAGAGAAAGGCTATTCTTTTCATTTACACTTCTCCTTTTTCTATAATTTTATTTTATTTATCCTTTAATACCGCTTCGACCAACACCGCGCATTATGTACTTACGTGCAATTAAGAAGATAATCAGAATAGGCACGGTGATAATTGAAGCAGCAGCCATTTGAAGCCGATAATCAGGGAAACCAGTATCAGCATCAACGAAACTTTGTCGTAAGATAATTGATACTAAGTAATGGTCTTTTTCTGTGACAAGTCGTGGCCAGATGTAAGCATTCCAAGTGCCCAATGCATTAAGAATCGTAATAGTAATTAAAGTAGGTGCGGCTATAGGAATCATAACTCTTGTAAGGAACTTAAAGTCACTACAACCATCAACCTTCGCAGCTTTGTATAAACTATCAGGAATTTGCTTAAAGGTTTGTCTTAAAAAGAAAATATAGAAAACATCAACCACGAAGGGGAAAATTAAAGCGTTAAATGTATTATACCAATTTAAGGTACTAGAAATAGTAACGAAGTTTGTAATAACATACAATTCCCCAGGAATCATCATTGTCATGAGTAATAACGTAAAGAGGAAATCTCTACCCTTAAACTCTAATCTAGAGAAGGCAAAAGCGGAGAGAATTGTTGTTATGACGGTTCCAAATGTTGTCCAGAATGCTACAACTAAAGTATTCTTAATATATAAACCGAAAGTTGCTTTAGAGAAAGCTTCCTTATAGTTTATCCAGAACATTTCACTAAACTTTAAGAAGAACTTAACATCAGTTGTGCTTTGGAAAGTAGACCAAGACATTAATGAAGTTACTATCATCCAATAGAAAGGGATGATGATAATTAAAGCTAATAAAGTTAATCCTGTGAAAGAGAGTATATTAACAATGATCCGTAAATAAGGTCGATCAAGTTTTTCTAACTCTTTAGACTTAAACTTTTTCTTAACTTTTGGTCTAACTTTAAAGATTTCTAATCCTGCAAGTATATATAATACAGCACTAGGAATATTGGTAGATAAGAATGCTAAAGCACCACCTATAATCTCATAATAACCTGTGCTTCTTTCAAAGTGTTCTTCTTTTAGGTTTTTGAAGTTTTTGTAATTAAGTACTAATGAGGGAATATTAATAATTAATGATAATACAGAAATACTAATTATAGTATTTAAAGTTGTTTCTGGTACATTGTTGTACCAAAGAAAATCATAATACCGTGGTGTATCGTATATATTATCGATTTTAGATATATCTAATATTGAATAGAAGTAGATGAATATTGCAAGACCAATAAATATCCAGAGAAGTTGTGCCATCATGGAATAAAAGACATAATTTTGTAATTTCCGATTATTATTCATAGTTAGCACCTCTAATAATGAACACGTTTTTTACTTACATAGAGTTGGATGAGCGTAAACACTAAGATGATACCGAAGAGAATCAGTGACGCTGCAGCACCACGTGATAGTTCCCCTGGATTTAAGGCCTTGCCACCCATGATGTAATCATAGACGTAGAAGACGATGGTACGTAAATCTTTACCGCCAGCTGTACGTCCAGTTTCACCGTAAATTGCAACTACTGTAGTATATGTCTTGAAACTACCAATTAAAGAAGTAATCGTAATGTAGGCAATCATCGGTGATAATAACGGTACAGTAATTTTAGTGAAAGTACGCCACCGTGAAGTACCATCAACTTTAGCGGCATCGTAGTATTGCTTATCAATGTTTTGTAGTCCTGCAGTAAAAACCAAAATCTTAAATGCTAATGAGCCCCAGATAATATAGATCAACAGGGTTGTCATCGCATTAAAATAAGTAGCTTGAGCATCCTTCCAGTGAATGGGAGACATTCCCAAAGCATTTAAGGCTTTATTAATAATACCATAGCGGTAATCGAACATATAGGAGAATACAAGTCCAATCGCAATGGTGTTAGTAACATATGGTAAGAAGAAAATTGTTTGGAAGAATGATTTTAGCTTCTTAATTGAGTGTAACATAACTGCTACGAAAAGAGAAATAATTACAGAAATTGGTACTGAAATAAATACGATAATAGCTGTGTTACGTAAGGCTGCGATAAATCCAGGACGTGCAATAATGTCTTTGAAGTTATCGAGCGTGTAACCATCAAACATCTTATCAACTGGTGAATAGTTCTTATAGAAAGCTAAGATAATTGAGTTAAATATTGGATAGAATGTAAAGATAGATAGTAATATCAAGGCTGGAAGCAAATATAATATTCCTTGAAAGAAACTTCTCGTAAAAAATGGTTTTAATGGACGTACAATAAATCTAGAGAAGAATCTTCCAACAGGAAGAAATAAATATTTATGGAGAAAGCTACCAACCTTCGTTTGGGCAAACTTTTTATAACCTTTTCTTATCGGATTGCAAACATATTTCTTAATAGGTGTACAAATGTTATTCTTTAGGAATGATTTAATCGCTAATCTAGGTTTAGCAAGTTTATTATTCAGTTTCTCTCTGAAAATATGATAACGACGCCGCACTTCCCAACGAATATCAGTTATTCGTTCACGAAAGCGCCTCCATATTTTTTTTGCTTTACTCATTTACAAGCTCACCTGCTTCATCTGTTTTGAATAGGTGAATCTTGTCTGGTTTAACAGAGATGTGGACATATTCAGGATTACCAAGGACAGATTCTGATGGAATTAGGGCGCGAGTATGCTTCCCTCCTAATGTGAAATGTAATGTCGTATCACGTCCGATGCAATCAATCTCATCAACTTTAACCCTAAATCCAGTTTCATCAACACGGAAATCTTCAGGTCTAACGCCAATGATTACATCTTGATCTTTAAATTTAGTAGTACCGATGCAAACATTATCTACTAGTATTTCACCATTACTAATTCTACCTTCAAAGATATTGATTGGTGGATTACCTAAGAACTTACTAACAAAGAGGTTTACTGGGTTAGTGTAGACATATTGTGGCGCACCTTTTTGTTGGAGTACACCTTTATTCATGACGATAATTTCATCAGATATACTCATTGCTTCTTCTTGGTCATGCGTTACAAAGATAGTCGTAATACCAGTTTCTCTTTGAATCCGTTTTATTTCTTCTCGTGTTTGTAATCTTAAGCGGGCATCGAGGTTGGATAATGGTTCATCAAGTAATAATACTCTTGGTTTCTTAACTAACGCCCGAGCAATCGCAACCCGTTGTTGTTGTCCCCCTGATAACTGTGCTGGCTTGCGATCAAATAGTTCTTTAATCCCTACTAGTTCAGCCATTTCAATAGCTCGAGCTAATGCTTCTTTACGATTAATTTTTAAATTTTCTAATGGGAATAAAATATTTTGCAGCACCGTCATATGAGGATACAAAGCATAGTTTTGGAAAACTAACCCGATTCCTCGTTTTTCTGGTGCTAATTCCGTAACATCATCTTCATCAAAGAAGATACGACCTTTTGTTGGCTTCAACAATCCGGAAATCATATAGAGAGTCGTTGATTTCCCACATCCGGATGGACCTAACAAGCCAATTAGTTTACCGGATTCTAACGTGACAGTTAGATTATCGACGGCAACAGTTTCATCAAATTGTTTCGTTAAACCTTCTAATCTGACTTCCATATATATTCTCCTTATATAATTTTTAATTTGTTTCTTAAAGGTTTCCT